>DASYMY010000189.1:0-5582 GCA_036008825.1 Glaciihabitans sp. | reverse complement strand
CTTCTGCGGAGAGACCTTCTTGACCAGTCGTGGCAGCTCGCGCCGCTGACGAGGCAGCCGGAAAACTCTCCCGAATTCGAGGCCGTGTCGTTCGACGACATGGTTGCCTTGGTCCGTGAACTCATTACGGCAACGTGGCGGCTGCGGGGCTGTGCTCTCTACGTTTTGCAAGGGAGTTGGGAAGAAATGGCTTTTGGAGCTGTTGAGGGTGACTGGGATGGGAACGCAAGCTTCATCCAGTAAACCCAACCGCTTGCGGGGGCTCGTTGTTGACGCGAAGAATGAGTTCCCCGGGCAATGCGCTCCTGCCATGCTGGGAACATGAATGACAGTGAAAACCCGGTAATCGTCGAGGGACTGGCTGCGTTTGCCGTGAGTATGTTTGAGATGGGAAAAGACGACGCCGGAGTCCGCGATGAGGTGATCGCCTGGTGGAATCAGTTTGGCCGGCCAGCGGGCCTGTTCCGAGTGGCCGCGGACGCAGTCAAAGAGCTGCCGCAGCCACTGAGCGAATCTCCTGAGACCATCGAACGCATGCGGCCAATCCGCGAGGCACTAGGTGTCACAAGTGCAGACGACAGCCTCACTGCAGCCCTGAAGGGTCGGGAGCTACTGGAACGCCTGGCACGCGAATTCGGATAGGCACAAATTCGCCCATCGACAGCCTCGAGGCGCTTGTACGCCTCACTCAAACACGAAAGAGGGAGCCACCGTGTGTGCGGTGACTCCCTCCCGTATTTCTCGCTAGACCTTCTGGGTGATCGTGCCGCCCGGGTTTCTCTTGCCTGTCGCTGTGGTGACGAAGCGTCCGGTCGATGCGGAGCGGGTTACCGCACGGGCATTACCCGTGCCTTTTCCAACGCGTTCCGTGGTCGTTTTGGCCGGCGAACGCTTTGCCGCGGCCTTCGTGGTGAATCTTCCGTTTCCCGCGTTGCGGCTTACTGTGCGACCCATGGTGGGCTCCTTATTACGAGTGCAAACATTGTGAGGTGTGGCCGGCAGAGAGCTCGCGTGGCTCAGGCTGCCGACCTGGTGAGCCGGTTGAGCCGGCTGACCGCTAGCGCTTAGGGCGCGGGACTACGCGGACCGTGCGTCGTATGGTGATACGCACTGGAACGCGAACCGTACGGGTAGCCATGACGGTTCTTCTTTCCGCCTTGCTCGAGTCCCCACAATGTTCGGAAAACGCAAACAAAGTTTGCGCTTTCCACCAATTCACGCGTAAACTGGTCTAGTTCTAGAAAAACAAGAAACATCATGCAGGCCTGTGATTGACGAAATTTTCGTCAACTGACAAGACTTTGTACAGACAGCGTATCACGTCAGTGATGCGCTATTTGTCGTGCTCGGACATATTTTCGAAAATTGGCGCTAATCTGCCGATAGTCGAGATACTGCCAGTCGCTGAATCGAACACCCGCAGAACAATCAGACCTGCTTCGTGAAGCGTAGAGCGGGGATATTGGCTTATTCGCAACCCCGTCCAGACGGATGCGGCTCGTCCACAGTTGAACGATGATGAACGACGTTGAGCGGGGCATTTACTGGGGCGCATTGTGCCACGAATGCGCCGGAAGTCTGACCGTAGAATCGCTCCTTGGAACCTATGCCACGATCTGCCTGGCACACGGGCTCGTGGGCCTAGTAACTGCCGGTTGAACCGTTGTGCGCCGCCATCGCTTCCCTTGTTCTAACTCACAGCTAGGACATACAGCACGAGATGATCACTGGGGACGCTTTCGCGCAGCTGCGCGATGGCTGCGCCACTGGTGGGCGCCGTTACAGTGACGGTGGTGGAGTCGTAAACGCCGCGAGGGCGGTGGGGTAGCTGCCAGTTCATCAGCCCATTATGCGGCGCTGCGGGCGCTCGGCCGGCCGTCGGGAACGAACCGGGCACACAAACGCCCCCAGCCGGGAGAGAGCAGCTGGGGGCGTGGTTTGTGGTCGACCGTTACGGAGTCGCGGGTGGTTCGTCGGGCAAATAGGTGCCTGGACGGTCCGGCCAGACGCGATCGAGCATGGCTTCTCGATTGGGGAAGTACCGATAGACGGAGCCGATCGAGGATCCGGAGAGCTCCGCTACCTGTGCGGTGGTGAATCGGTCACGGCCGACGGCCGGATCTCGCAGCAGCTGGCGGATTGCGTCCTCCATCGCGGCGACTGTCTGTTTGGAGCGCTGCTGTTTGACCGGGTTGCGCAGCGAGTCGTCAAGAATCGGTTGTCTCCGTGGACGCAAGTTGGGTAGCTCAGCCAGTGGCGATGGGGTGTGCTCATCGCGGACTATCCCCTTCCCCGACAAAGTAGCGGGTTCCTGTTCGGGCATAGCTACTCCTTCTGTCGTAACGCTGCTCTGACTGATATCGCTTGATAGCAGACGCTAGCTGTCGGGTGCGGCTAGTCCTGGTGGTCGGGTTTACTGTTGCGGCGAACCTGGGCGACGGCGCGGCTGAGGTCTACACCGATAGCGTCTGCTTCGATGACCCGGCCGTAACTCTTGGAGCCTTCTTCGCCCCAGCTCGTGGTGTGTTCGCGGCCGACGACGATGACGGGATCCCCTTTGTGGAGAGTCGCGGCGACGTTCTCCCCCAGCTCGAATTTGGCCTCAACGAAGTGCGTTGTTGCGTCGGAGTGCTCGACGTACTTTCCGGCGCGGTACTCCCCCGTGTTCTCGATCACCCGGAGCTTTGCGATGGTGATTCTGCCGGCTATCACTACGTCGACGTCGGCGGCCAGGTTTCCGGTGATGGTGCGCGGTGTGCTCATGGTTGGTGCTCCTTTGGTCTCGTAACGGTGGGTGTTATCGGTTGTCGGTCAGTGCGGTGATGAGGTCGGGGCGGAACCCTGACGAGCTGGTGGAGCTGGTTTCGACGATGGGTGCTTGCAGGTGCCCTAATGCCTTGACGCGCTCGAGCGCGGTGCCATCTTGGGAAAGGTCAATCTCCGTGTAGCTGACGCCTTGCTGGTCGAGCATCATCTTTGTCATACGGCAGGGCTGGCATCCCGGATTTGTGTAGACGATCACTGCGTCATCCATGGTTCTCGTTCCTTCCCGCCAACAATTTTTTCTGCCTGTCTGGCAAGAGAGTCGATTGTGAGCGTGAGTGCCGAAGTGCAGGGTCGTGGAATACCGGACTAAGCAGAGCGAGGGAGGATATGCCGCGAAAGCCCGTAGCGAGAGGTGCGGAGGGAACTACGATGCCCGGCCAGACAGGTGAAAAACGGCAAGTCGTGCAGTGCCGCGCAGCGGCTCCCCCGCCAGTCCCCCTCAGGTGGCGATAGCTAGCGTGCGCTATCAACTGCTATCGCTCGATAGCGCGTGTTAGCTGTTCTCGATCTGATCCATGCCGAGCTGCAGGGCACGGATCATCACTTCTTGTTCTGAGTAACGTTCGGTCTTGGCGTAGGTCTTGATGCGGTCGCGCAGCTGCTCCTCACCCTTCCAGCGCAGAAGGCTCGAAGCGGGGCCGTCGTCGGCCGTCTGGATTGGCCTGGGCGACCGTGCGGCCTTAGCCGCTGGCGCGGGTGTCGGAGCCGCTGGCGTTGTGGCGGGCTCTTCTTCGGTCGGCCTGGCCTCGGCCGCTGCGCCGAACGCTGCGATGGCGGCAGCGTCCTTTGGTTTGTTCCGTGCGATCGCCATTATGCGTACACCTCAGCTACTAGTTCCTGAATCTCGCCCCGTGCTTTTTTGCCCGGCGCTCCTGTTACTTCCACCACTCCCCTGCCATCTGCGAGCGAATCTCGATACGCCTTGCGGGCGTAGAGAACGGTCTCCAATGGTTTGATCTGGGGAAACTCGATAATGAAGTCTCCGACGTCAACGGTTTCGGTTTCGTTGTGGTTAGTAGGGGCCTGACTGATCAGGCTTCGCACGGACAGCTCGGGGTTGAAGTCCTTTGCAGTGTCGATCACGCCGGTGAACTCTTCCAGCGTCTCGACGTCGAGCTGACTCGGGCGCAAAACAACAATCATGAGGTCAGCGGCGGTCATGGCCGTTCGCATTTCCTGGTTGTCGTCGCCCGCTGCGTCAACGATTACGTGATCGAAGTGCTTGTCGAGGTCCACGACTGTGGCGAATACGTTGCCTTGCTTCTCGACGAGAGTCATGGCGGGCTCGTGGCCGGCATCGATGCGTCGCGCGTGCCACTTCGCGGCGCTGCGCTGCTTGTCGACGTCGACGAGGATCACCTTCGCGCCGTTCTGCGCCAAAACCGTGGCCACGTTGATCGCGGCGGTTGTTTTACCGGCTCCGCCTTTTGTGCCCCCGAAAAGAGTGATCATCACTCCTGCCTTCCTCGGTGCCTGGCACCGACTGATAGCCATTGCTATCAAGTGTTATCGCGAGATATCACCGCTAGCATTCGCTAGCAACTGATATCTATACTAGCATGCGCTATTATGTGCTATCGAGCGATAGCATGCGATATCTGTCTGAGTTTGCTAGTGGGCTCTAGCATCCGCTATCGGTCGCTATCGGGTGATAGCAGTCTGTGTCTTGTGGGGGAGCGCGAGGGGTCGCCCCTCGCCGGCGGCCGACCGGAGGGAGGCCGCCGCAGCAGGGGAGGGGCCGGCCTGCCTGGCAGACCCCTCCCGCTGCGTCAGTAGTCGTTATTGCGGGTGAGCGTGTCTACGAATGTCACGTAGTCGGTTCCCTCGATGGTGGCGGTGTGGGTGAGGTTGTAGCGCGCGCGGGCGTAGCTGGCGAGTTCATCGGCGCAGCCGGTGAGCTGGCGGTTACGCGTTGCCGCCTCGTTGTCGTCGCGGGTGACGTGGTTGGCGATGGTCTCGATGCTCTGGCTCATGGCTGCTCTCCTTAGACGTTCGCGGGGGTGACTGTCTGGGCGGCGATGCCTTCCCAGTACGCGAGTTCGATGCGCTTCTGCGCGATCGTTTCGACCTGCTCCGCTACCCGTGCTTCGATCACGGCGGGAGCCTCTGGTGTGTGCGGGGTGGCGAACCCGGTAAAGGTCAACAGGCGCTCCCGGCTACGAATGGATGCCTTCAGGTGACGGATCTTCCAACCGATATCGACACCATCTGCGACAGGTTCGCCGGGGGAGTGGGTTGTGGTCATGTTCTCTCTCCTCGTTCTTCCACCGTTTTTTTGCCCTTGGTGGCGAGAGAATCGATAGAGAGCGGGAGTGCCGAAGTGCAGGGTCGTGGAATACCGGAGCGCAGCGAGGATATGCCGCGAAAGCCCGGAACGTAGGTGCGGAGCGAACTACGATGCGGCCACCACCAAGGGAAAAAATGCCTTCAATGGGCCACGCCCGGCGTAGCCGGGTCCTCTGCTGTTGCCGCGATCAGCGGCCTTTCAGTGGATAAAGCGGGGGAGCAGGAGCGTCGTACAGCTCTCGGTAGCGTTCCTTCGGCGTGCGTGGCGATCGTGGCCAGCCCGCAGCGGCGTCTGCAGTTACGGCGGAAGTCGCGAGTTCGATAGAGGGGTGGCGTCCGAGGTCGCACCCATCGGGCCCGATAGCGGCGTAGAACGCCCGGCCGTGCCGCCCAGCCCGTGACTGAGTAAGCCTGCCTAGAAGCGTTCCGGCGTCATCTACGACGTCCCACCGGGGCCCTCCGCTGCGCGT
>DASYMY010000188.1:0-11311 GCA_036008825.1 Glaciihabitans sp. | reverse complement strand
GACGGATCGCCGTCATGGTCGCCTCGGTTCCAGTGGAAACCAGACGAATTTTCTCGACCGGGTTGCGCGCCTCGCGGGGTGCGCCTTCGCTGTCGTCGCGGGCCGAGTTGTTGACGCGGCCACGCACCAGTTCGGCCAGTTCGGTCTCGCCCGGGGTTGAGGCGCCAAACGACAATCCGTGGGCGGCGGCGTCCTGCACGGCGCGCACTACGGTCGGGTGGGCGTGGCCCAGAATGGCGGGTCCCCAGCTGCTGACGAGGTCAACGTAGTCGTGACCCTCAACATCGGTGACATAAGCGCCCTTGGCGTTCACCAAAAATCGGGGGGTACCGCCAACGGAGCCAAACGCGCGCACCGGCGAGTTCACCCCGCCGGGAATCGACTGACGTGCCCGGGTGAACTGTTGTTCGTTGGCGCTCATTTGGCTCTCCTCCGGCCGGCGCTGCGACGCACGGGGGCGCGCACGGCGTCCTGGGTGTGCAGCAGCTGGGCCACTTCAACGGCGTAGTAGGTCAGCACGGCGTCGGCACCCGCACGACGGATGCCGGTGATGCTTTCCAGAATGGTGCGTTCGCGGTCGATCCAGCCGTTGGCGGCGGCGGCTTCGATCATGGCGTACTCGCCGCTGACCTGGTACGCCCAGACGGGAACGGGGCTTGTCGCTGCGGTCTCGGCCAAAACGTCGAGGTAGCTGCCGGCCGGTTTGACCATCACAACGTCGGCGCCCTCGTTGATGTCGAGCTCGACTTCGCGCAACCCCTCGCGGCGGTTAGCCGGGTCTAGCTGATAGGTGCGCCGGTCACCGACGAGGGTCGACTGCACGGCCTCGCGGAACGGGCCATAAAACGCGGATGCGTACTTGGCCGAGTAGGCCAGAACGGCGGTGTCGCCGTAGTTGTTCTCGTCAAGAATGTCGCGAACGGCGGCAACCTGACCGTCCATCATGCCGCTGAGGCTGAGCAGCTGCGAGCCGGCTTCAGCCTGGGCGAGAGCCATGTCGCGGTACACGAGCAGGGAGGCGTCGTTGTCGACGCGACCGTGGGAATCGAGTACCCCACAGTGTCCGTGGTCGGTGAATTCGTCGAGGCAAAGGTCGGTCTGCACCACAAGGGCGTCGCCAACGGCGGCAACAGCCGCGCGGGTGGCGACGTTGAGAATCCCCTTCGGGTCAACCGCCCCCGAACCAGTGGCGTCCTTTTTCTCGGGAACACCAAACAGCATCACTCCGCCAATACCGGCGGCGGCGGCCTCTTCGAGGGCACGCTGAAAGCTGTCGGGGGAATGCTGCACAACACCCGGCATCGAGCTGATCGGCACGGGTTCTTTTGCACCCTCGCGCACGAACATGGGGAGGATCAGCTCCGAAGGATGAACACGTGTTTCAGTGAAAAGCCGCCGCATCGCAGGGGTGCTGCGAAGACGGCGGGGGCGGATGCTGGGATGCAGCGGGTCGAACAAATCAGGCCTCCGGGACCGGTGTGGTGGGGCCTGCCTCTGGCAGGTCAATGTGTGTAAGAGAACCCGTAATGGGGGCCGCTGATTCCGGATCGGCCGCATATTCTGCGAGCGAGTCCACCAGTGAGCTCGCGGAGCGGGTTTCTGAGATGACGTGCACGGTCAGGCCGGCCGCGCGGGCATCAAATGCGGTGCGCGGGCCAATGCAGGCAACGATGGTGCCCTCCGGCAGCGGGGCCAGCTGTGTAGCAATTTGCCGGGCAACACTGCCCGAGGTGACGAGAATGGCGCGGATCCTGCCGGAAGCGACATCCGCTCGCACATTGTCTGCGACGGGCACACCAACGGTTCGGTAGGCGGAGACAAACTGCACATCGAGGCCGAGGGTGGTGAGGCCACTCACCAGGACGGGTTCGGCAATGTCGGACTGCGGAATAAGAACGCGGCCGTTGATTTCTTCACCCGGCCACTCTTTGACGAGCCCGCGGGCAGAGTTATCCGCCTCAGGTACGTAATCAACGCGGTATCCGGCCAATGCCAGGGCCGCGCCGGTGGTTTCGCCGACTGCTGCGACCTTGGTTGTGGCGGGAATCGTGACACGTTGGCTCATCAACACGTCAACAGTGGTGGCGCTGGTGACAACAATCCACTCAAACTTGCCGGCCTGCAGGTCGGCGAACGCGGCCGCAAGGGCTGGCGCATCGTCGGAGGAGGCGAAGTTGATCATGGGCGCGATCACGGGGATCGCACCGAAACCGCGCAGGCTTGCGGAGACACCGTCTCCCCATTTACCGCCGCGAGGCACAAGTACACGCCATCCCGTTAGGGGTTTGACTGCAGGAGTCACGAGGTAGTCCCAACGGGTGCGAATGCGGCGGCGCCCCCTTCGAGGAGTTCTTCGGCGACACGGGTCGCCACCTCACGGGAGGGATTGGTTACGTCTGAAACATACAGGGCGTGGGAGCTTGTCAACAGGTCTTGCCCATCCGGGCTGTAAACACGGGCAGACAAAAAGATCAATCCGTCGTCAACCATGGCGTGCGCACCAACGGGGGCGGCGCAGCCGGCCTCAAGGACGGCCAGCACGTGACGTTCCGCTTCGACGTTGAGCCTCGTTGTGTAGTGGTCGAGCGAACGAACCAGCTTCTCGTCGCCCTCGCGCACCTCGATCGCCAATGCTCCCTGACCGGGAGCCGTCGGCCACCCGTCAATGTTGAGGTACTCGCTGATCACGCCGAGGCGTCCGATTCGTGACAGACCGGCCGCGGCAAGAATGACAGCGTCCAGACGCTTCTCCTCCGGAACGGTGTCCGTGATGCGGGAAAGGCGGGAATCAATATTTCCGCGGATGTCCACAACCTCGAGGTCTGGGCGGCGTGCTTTCAGTTGAGCCTGGCGACGCGGGGAGCCGGTCCCCACCTTCGCGCCGGCTGGCAGTGTGTCGAGGGTGAGGCCGTCGCGGGCGCACAGGGCGTCGCGGGCGTCTTCACGCTTCGGGATCGCCGCAATAACAAGCCCCGGATGTGGTGCGGTCGGCAGATCCTTGAGGGAGTGCACAATGGCGTCGCATTCCCCGGCCAGCAGCGCTTCACGCAGCGCACTGGCGAAAACACCGGTGCCGCCAATGGTCGACAGTGACTGGTTCGAGCGGTCACCTTCCGTGCTGATTGTGACCAGTTCAACCGGGCGCGACAGTTTGGCCGAGAGCGACCGGGCTACCGTTCCGGTTTGGGCAAGGGCGAGAGCGCTGCCGCGGGTGCCGATCCGAATGGTGTCGGTCATGGTGCCAATCCTGAGAGGGCCGGTTTGAAGCCCAGTCGTACGTTTTCGCAGCAGCCGGAGCGGCAGACGTCGTACCAGGGACCAAGTTCGGTCATGGCGGGGCGCTCGGCGGCGGGGGTGCCGTTGACTCGTTCCATCACGAGGTCAATGAGGCCCGTGACGTAGGCGGGGTGAATGCCGGGGGTGGGAACTCGTACGGCGAATGCGCCGAGTTCTTCAGCGGTTTCCAGCGCTTCGGTGTCGAGGTCCCACTTGACCTCCATGTGGTCGCTGACAAAGCCGAGCGGCACAATCACAAATGCTTTGACACCGGTCGCGGCGAGTTCGCGCATGGCGTCATTGATGTCGGGCTCGAGCCACGGCATGCTGGGCGGGCCGGAGCGCGACTGGTAAACGAGTGACCAGGCAATGGGGGTGTCGGTGTTGGGGGCGTCGTCGGTGTCGAGCGCTGCAGACATCACTACCTCGGCGACCGCAAGGTGCTGCGCCTCGTAGGCGCCGCCGGGGCCAAAGCCACGTTCGGCGGGGCCGCTCTTGGCGGCATCCGTTGAGGGGATGCTGTGGGTGGCGAAGAGCACGTGAATGTCGCCGGGGGCGAATCCCGCCTCGGTGGCTTCCTTCAGTCCCTGGCTGACACCGTCGATAAACGGCACAACAAAACCGGGGTGGTCGAAGAACTGGCGCACCTTGTCGATCACCAGCACGTCGCCGAGGCCGGTGTCTGCGAGGGCTTTGGCGTAGTCCTCGCGGTACTGACGGCAGCTCGAGTAGGAGCTGTATGCGCTGGTGCCAATGGCGATGAGGTTAGTGAAACCACGCTCGTTCGCCTCAACTAGCGCGTCGCGGGTGTACGGAGCCCAGTTGCGGTTACCCCAGATCACCGGCAGGTTGATACCGCGGGCAGCGAGCTCTTCCTCCATGGCGACCTTGAGCGCGCGGTTCTGCGCGTTGATGGGACTAACCCCACCGAAGGCGCGGTAGTGGTGGGCGACCTCTTCGAGGCGTTCCTCGGGGATACCGCGACCGCCGGTGACGTTGCGCAGGAAGGGGATGACATCGTCCTGGCCCTCAGGGCCACCGAAGCTGGTGAGGAGGATGGCGTCGTAGGCGACGGGAACCTCAACGTGCTCAGGTCCGCTGGAGGCCGCGGGGGACGCGTTCTGCACCAATCCGTTGGTGATGGTCATCGCAAAATCTCAGCAATCTCCGACACCGCGATGCGGCGGCCGGTGTAGAACGGCACTTCTTCGCGCACGTGACGGCGTGCTTCCGTTTGGCGAAGCGCCCGCATCAAGTCAACCAAGTCAACTAGTTCGGGGGCTTCCAGCCCAAGGATCCACTCGTAGTCGCCCAGGGCGAACGAGGCAACGGTGTTGGCCAAAACCTGGCGGTAGGCGCTGCCTTTGCGGCCGTGGTCGCCGAGCATGGCGCGGCGTTCGTCTTCGGGCAGCAGGTACCAGTCGTAGCTGCGCACAAACGGGTACACCGTCAGCCAGGCTTCGGGCTCTTTGCCACGCATGTAGGCGGGCAGGTGGTTGCTGGAGAATTCGGCGTCGCGATGCACGCCCATGGCGTTCCAGGTGGGAAGCAGGGTGCGCAGTTCGTCGCTGCGACGCAGTTCGCGTAGGGCCCACTGCAGGGTCTCGGGGGATTCCCCGTGCATCCAAATCATCAGGTCGGCGTCAGCGCGCATGGACGAGACATCGTAGAAACCGCGGATGGTGACGCCAGCGGCTTCAACAGCGGCAACCGCGGTCTCGAGGCCACCGGTGAGGGCGGGGTTAGCAGGATCGCGTCGAAGTACAGCCCAGAGGGTGTAACCCAGGGTGGCAGTCTCGGGTGCTTCGGCGCGCGTTTCAGCGCTGTTGGTCATGACCTCTATCCTCCCCCGATGCGGCACGTAAATCTAATTCAGAGAGGCATTGTGAGGGCACTGGTATCAAATTGGGGCATTTCGTCTGCGAGCGGCCAAAAACTCCCAGCTCGCGCCAATAAATAAGCGCCCCGCCGGGGGCTACGCGTGTGCGCATCCTCCCGGCGGGGCGCCGGTATAAAACGGGGAACTACTTGATAGCTGCGCGCAGCTCAGCAGCCGCAGCGGCCGGGTCATCCGCACTGTAAATTGCTCCACCGGCGACAGCAACGGCTGCCCCTGCTGCCTGAACGTCAGCGATGGTCTTGGTGCTGACACCGCCGGCGACGGAGAATGCCACACCGGACTCTTTGCCATCGTTCAGCAGCGTCTGGAAGGTGAAGCCCTCTTCAGCCTGCTCGTCGAGGCCCGCGTGCATTTCGACGAACTCGGCGCCCAGCTCGGTGACTTCGCGGGCACGGGTGGCCTTGTCGGCGACACCAATGAGGTCAACAACAACACCCTTGCCGTGAGCCTTGCCAGCCTTGATGGCTCCGGAGATGGTGCTGTCGCCAGCCACACCCAGAACGGTGACGAGGTCAGCGCCAGCCTTGAAGGCGATGTCGGCTTCAAGCTCGCCGGCGTCCATCGTCTTGAGGTCGGCAAACACGATCTTGTCGGGGTGCGCCTCCTTGATGGCGGTGATGGCGCTAAGGCCCTCGGCCTTAATCAAGGGGGTGCCGAGCTCGATGATGTCGACGTGGGGGGCTACCTTGCCGGCGAGCGCGAGTGCGTCGGCGGTGGTAAGTACGTCCATGGCTACCTGAAGCTTCATTGTGTTTCCTTCTGTTCGTGTGGTGCGGAGAGAAAAGTAAGTAAAAGGACTCGAGTTACTCGAGGTTGCTGTGCCGAGGCCAGATGTCGTCGGCGGTGAGGCCCGACTGCTTCCAGAGGCTATGGAAGATGGCGTCGCCCACCAGCAGAACGGACTGCTCGAAGAGCCCACCCGCGTACTGCACCGAAAGGGTGCCTCCGTGCGCCTGCTTCTGTGCGGCCGGCACAGCGACCGTGATCGTCGCGACATCGGCCAGCGGTGAGGAGGCATCCGTTGTGAGAGCAATAACAGCAGCGCCAACGTCGGCTGCGGTCGTCGCGGAGCGGAGGATTCCCGCCGTGGTGCCCGATCCACTAGCCACCAGCAGAGCGTCACCCTTGGCGATGGCAGGAGTAGTGGCGTCGCCCACAACGTAGGCGTCGAGACCCAGGTGCATCAAACGCATGGCTGTCATTTGAAGGGCCAAACCAGATCGTCCGGCGCCCAAAACAAAGACACGATCCGCGTCCTTTAACGCCACGGCGGCCTGCTCCAGGCTGTCAGCGGCGGCGGCGCCGTTGTCGAAATGGTCGGCAATGCGCTGGTTTTCAACCATCAGCTCACCCAGCGCACCGCTTACGGTCAGGGGTAGAACGGGAGAGGAAGTCATCAATCCAGTCTGCGCGGAAACGGGTAGTTACGCCGCCCGCCAATCGGACGGAATTACCTACCCATTCGGATAGGGATCACAAAAATGGGTAGGCTTGACGAATGGTCTCCCCCGAACTCGCGCCCGCACTCGGCCAACTGCGGCAGGTGCTCTCTAGCTCCCTTCTCGGCATTGCCGGCGCCTTTTCCACCATGCTTGCGCCCCAAATTGCCCACTCCGCCCTCATCATCTTCACCGAGGACTGCACCGGTCGCCCTCAGAAAAAAGCTGGTCAGGTGGAGATCATTGATGCGGTCAGTATTGCCGAACTCGATACCCTACGACAGTCATTGACGACGGATGCCTCCCGCGCGGCCCCCACCGGCGCTTCCCTCGTCGACGAGGAACGCCAGATTGGCGGGCAGCTGCGTCGCGTCACCGTGTTCACCGCCGAAACGGGTGCGCTGCTCGTTCTAACGGACCCTGTTTTTGCCGACAGCGACCCCGCCGAGCCGGACCTCACCGCCTACGACTCGACCCTCGAAGCCATTGCCGCGTGCTGGGAACTCGTCGCCCTCAGCATCCGCCATCAGGTTGCAGCGGCACCGGCCGAGTATTTGGTGGACTCCCGTGCCGCATCTACCGAACGAACGCGCATGATTGCTGAGCTCACCGAGGATCACGCCACCACTCTGGAGTCCCTTCTGGCTGTGCTGCGCTCCACCAACACCAGTGACGCGAGCGCCCGGCACACCACCGCCGAACTTGCCGCGGCAGCGATGGTTCGTTTGCGGGCAGTGTCTGACCGCGACCGGGTGCTCACCGAAGAGCCGGTCGCGCGCGCATTCGAGCGTCTGAAGGACGACCTGCGGCCGCTGGTGCGATTCGGCAACCTCGATGTGCAATTCGTGGAACCACCTATCGGCGGTCGGGCCTTGCCTGGTGAGATCGCGCATGCAGGACGCGCCATTGTGCGCGGAGCCGTGCTTGCGCTGGTTGAGCAGTCCGGCGTGGAGCGGGTGCGCGTGCAGTGGAATTGCGACGGCAGTAACCTCCTCATCAACATTCGCGATGATGGTCCTGGCGATCTCACTGCCGACGCATCGTCTATCCGTCAGCTGGGCACACGGGTCACGGCCCTCGAAGGCTCGCTCAAGGTTGAGGCAACGGCCGGTTGGGGCTCCGAGCTGGCCGTGATGTTGCCGCTCGACGCACCACAATCGGTCACAGCCGCCATCGAGTGGGGCCTGTCGGAGCGCGAACTTGAGGTGCTGGAGCTGGTGGCCACCGGCGCCCGCAACCGGGCCATCGCCCAGACTCTGTCCATCAGCGAGAACACCGTGAAGTTTCACGTGGCACGACTGCTGAAGAAGGTCGGCGCCTCCACCCGCGCCGAGCTGGCCGCCCTAACCCGATAATGATGATTATGACAAGTGATCTGCGGCGTATTCGCATTTGGTGCGAATCGGCCAGTGAGGGCTATTTTCAACGCTTAATGTCGCTCAAGGTGATCGCCCCTTATTCCTTGCAGTTCAGGCACCCGTTAACAATGCTTCCAGTCAGGTTCTGCGCCGTCCGGTCGGGACATCACCAAAACTCGGGCCCAGCAGCGTCCAACTCTTCTGGCTACATTGGCGGGATGAAGCGGTGGCTTTCTAGCTGCGCTAATACTTCATCGGTCATTTCGCCGATGGGATGAGTGCGTTGAGAGCCGCCCAGCAGTAGCTCGCCGGCCACGACAGACTCCACAGCGTTTACGAGGTCGAGGCTAACGCTGGTACTTGGCTGCCTGTCTTTCCACAAATCCTTAGGGATCTCTGATGGTGGCCACTCCCATCCGAAAAACTCGGCGTTTTGAAAAGTCAGAATCCATCCTCGCGCAGCGAGTCGACTGCCCAATTCCACCGCCGCATCTAAGCTTTGGCGAAGCTCGACTGGAAGCTCGACTAGGTGTCTGTCGGGAAGAAACTTCGACATCATGAGGGCATTAAGAGAAGAAATATAACTGCTACTCATGATTCATGCTTACCCGACTTATCGGCCTGGTGTGGGACCTGGCGCGGAATTCCACGTCGTTCAGACATCGACGCACTCACCCCTCTCAGACAGGTGATCTATGAAACTAGAGCTATCCACGACTCCCCGCACTACCTGGGTGTGGTCACGCGACGTTGAAGAGCACGAACGGGTCTATGCCATTTTGATTGCCGCCGGTTGCACCGTCTGGAACGCGACGGGCACTAAGGGTGACCCGCACGCACTCAATATCGATATTGGCGTCGTGGCGCAGGAGAGCCTCTTGGCCCTCGATAAAGCGGGATATTCCTTCCGCTGGCATCCGGACCAATACGAGATGAATCGCGGAGCTGAATTGTTTGGCATTCCTGTTGAGGAAGTGGACCAGAGCTAAGGCGGTAGCGCTCCCTGGCAGCTCCCACCATTCGTTGGATTGGAGCCCGATCTAATCGCTTGTCAGCGCGGAGCGCGGTCGCTGGCGGGCGGCATAGTTGCCGCCCGCCAGATACCTACTTCGTAGGTGCCCCGCACAAGTCGATTCGGCTGAGGATCCGTTGCGCAATATGTACGGGGCTATAGAGGTAATCGTGGAAGTGGCCCGCGACGTAAATATCTGCGGGGATCGTGGCTGAGTTGAGGGGTTTCCCTTCGGGGGTAAAGATCACTAGGTCTGTGTGGTCGCTGTCGGTGCTAATGAGGCGTTGCGCCACGATGTAGCCGGCGGCGGTGTAGTCGCGGTGGGTGTTGATCCCGTCGCACGTATAACGCACTTCGCGGGGCAACTCCTCGCCTTCGAACGCGACGAGCGCGGGACCGGCGTCGTCGTAACCATCGGTCATGCCGTTGAACTTGCGACCCTCATAGCGGGCAGTGATCGCATCGACGTCGTAAGTGGTGGGTCCGTCGCTCCACGAAACATTCATCCAGGCGGAGGCGGTGCCGGTGCTCATTCTCACGCTGAACTTCACACCAGGAAATGCGTTCTTCAACGCTTGGCGAACCAGCTTGGCGGTCTCTTTAGTGCTGATGTAATCGGTCATGGGTCTGCTCCTTAAACGTTCGTGGTGGTGTTGTGGACGTGAATGCCCTCCCAGTAGCCGAGCTGGATCTGTAGATCCTCGATCGCCGCGAGCTGCCACGCGGTGCGTTCCGCGATGACGGATGGGCTGTCTGGGGTGTGGGGTGTGGCGTAGTCGGTGAATGTGAGAAGGCGTTCACGGCGGCGGATGGAGCCGGTGAGGTGCTGGATCATCCACGCGGCATGGTTCGCATCTGTGGTGCTGGTGGTGGTCTCGGTTGGTGTTGTCATGATTACTTGCTCCTTCGTCTTCCACCGTTTTTTGCCCTTGGTGGCGAGAGAATCGATAGGAAGCGAAGTGCCTGGAGTGACCGGGTTGTCGGGCGAAATAAGGGAGCCTGCGACCGCGTCCGAGAAGTCGGGCACGTAAGGTGCGGAGCGAACTACGATCGGCCACCACCAAGGGAAAAAATGCCCTTAAACAGGGGTGGCCGGCGTAGCCGGCTCCTTCAGCGTGTGAGGCGGCGGTTACGCCGTTGCTGTGCGGCGCAGCGAAACGGTACTGGTGGATGCAATGGGATCTGACCTACCATCCCGATGATTCGTCTGAGATGACACGGGTCAATGTCGAGACAGAAACAAATGGGGTGCTGTCGGATATAGAGGCACACAGAAACTGTGTGTATAGCTGGGCTTTTTCCTTCTGCTGCTATTGGAATCCGTGCGCTCCACAATCCTTTGATAGGCAGTGAGCCATTGACCACACGCACCGCAGTGTGAGCATGGTTATTCGTCAGCTACCAAACAATGGCCGATAGGTAATTCCATCGGGGCTGCTTGACCAAAAGCTCGCGTCTCGTTTTCAGGACATTACGGAAGCATCGAGCCAGCCAGAGAATACCCCGACGTTTTGCACATTCCGGTTGCAAGACGGAGAAACTTTATGCAAATAACACTGGACATGAAACAAACGGCGTTCAGCCGAGCGAACACCATTTCTTTCTTCTTGTATCCTATGAGCCGTCAGTTCACTGAAATACCCCACTTGGTGAGCGTGGGACCGAGATCTGTGTACAGCAATGTTGGATAGCATTTCCTACTGGTTTGCGGGGACCAGTTACTGCAAGTTGTCCACACGCCCTCGCCCGCGGTCACAGTGCCAACTCCATACATGGAGTTGCCGATCATCCGCACGACGGGACCTCCGCTATCGCCCTGACCGACTGCTTGCGGATCGGACCCAGTAGCGCGGACCAAAGAAGAAAGCCAGTAGCCTTCAATTTGTTTCGTGATCCCGTTCTGCTGAATTGTGAAGCAGCGATCCCCCTCAAACGCTCCAGAATGACAGACGGGAGCTCCGATGGGCGAGGTGAGTGCGCCGGCGAACGACTTTGTAGTGGGACTCTGCCCAGCAGTGCCCCCTCGCCACGTGTAAGGCGAAGAATTCGTATTGATCAACTCCGCATCAAGGGAGTAGGGCGTAAGAAAATCTCGTACCGCAACCGGCCCGATAATGTTGTTGGTCCCAAGAGGGATACGAACAGATTTATTACGGATTACCTCGCCTACCGCAAAGCAATGCCCTGCGGTGACTAAATAGCGCGCACCGCCAGGATTATGTACCGGAATACCACTGGTACAGTCGCCGCGGCCATTGGTAATGAAGTCTCCGCCATTCCATGGTGCGTAGTCGTTCTGTCGATCAAGGAAAACAGCCTGTTCAGA
>DASYMY010000187.1:0-7046 GCA_036008825.1 Glaciihabitans sp. | reverse complement strand
CTCCGGCTCAGGCAAAACAACACTGCTGCGCGCCATCGCTGGGTTCCTGACCCCCACGGCCGGCACCATTCACATTGGCGAGAGTCTGGTCGCCAGCCGCAGCACCCTAGTGGCTCCCGAAAAACGCGGCCTCGGAATGGTGTTCCAACAGCACGCCGTCTGGCCACACTGGAGCGTCGCCCGCAACGTCGAGTACCCACTACGTCTGGCCGGTGTTCCCCGCGCGGAGCGCACCGCCCGCGTCAACGAGGTTCTCGCCACGGTTGGCCTTGCCGGCTACAACGGCCGCAACCCCTCCACCCTCTCCGGCGGACAACGCCAACGGGTTGCCCTCGCCCGCGCCATCGTCGCCCGCCCCCGCGTTCTGCTCCTCGACGAAGCCCTCTCCGCGCTCGACGAACCACTCCGCGATGCGCTGCGCCTCGAGCTGCAAACCCTGACCCGCTCCATCGGACTCACCGTTGTGCACGTCACCCACGACCGCGATGAAGCCCTCGCCCTCGCCGACCGCGTGGTGGTTCTCGACGGCGGTCGCATCCAACAAATTGGTACCCCACCAGAACTTGTGGTGCGCCCCGCCTCCCCCGGTGTTGCCCGGTTCCTCTCCGATGCCACACTTTTTCACGGAACAGCGGATGCCTCCGGCTTCGAGTCCGCCGATCATCCGTGCCGGGTCGCCACAGCGCAGCTAGATACCGCGAGCCCTGGCAACGCAGCGCTGCCAACGGGATCCAGCGCCAGCGCCACCCGGCCCGGCACTATCGCGGTGCTGCCCGAAGACATCGTGTTGACCCCGGCCACCGCCGACGGCACAACCGCCACCGTCACCTCATCGCTCTACGGGCGCAGCGGCAACGATGTGGTGGTGGACTGGGCCGGGATTGCCGTCCGGTGCCGGGTCGCCGACCGCCGACTGCTCGTCGGCGAGAGCGTGCAAGTGGGGATCACCCGGGCCCTGTTTTTCCCCGATGCGGTTTCCAACGTGCGGGAACCCGCTGAAGCCACCCCGATTGACGTTCAGTATTAACTCGCGCGCGCGATAACACTCATCAAGTGTCGATTAAAGGGCTTGACTGTGCGGTTAACCGAGCGGAGCATTCTTTGAGTGAAACGAATCTACTATCTCAACGGATCGGTTCTCACAGGGGATTTCGTCGCGGATGCCATTACGGATCTCGCTCGTGTTATCGCCTCGGGGAAGTCATCAACCGCAGTGGACATTCCTGTTCTGCTGCCCAACGGAGAAACAAGTAGTGCCAAGTTCCTGATTAGCCCGGAAAGCCCCATGATGAGCGTGCCAGAAACGGTCTCCGCTCTTGTAAACGATTCCTGGGATGAATGTGTTGCCCACGCCGCCACCGAATCACTGCGCGAACGTATCACCGTGGTGCGTTTGAGCACCCGCGCTGCACCGCTGCGCGTAGACAGCTCCAGCGCATACGCTTCCGACTTCGGCGGCGTATAGCGGCATCACCACACACAAAACCACCTCACGCGGTGGCACCGAACTGGCGCCACCGCGTGAGGTGGTTTTGCGTTAAGAGAGAAGGCCGGGCTACTTCGCCGAACGCGGGGTGCGGTTTTCGGCGCTGACCATCCAGGCGTACTGCTCCAGCTTCGCAATAAATGCGTGCAGCAGGTCGGCGCTGGTGGGGTCTTCCTCGTCGACGTCGTCGTGCACCTTGCGCATACGCGCCACCGTGGTGTCGAGGCGTGCGGTGATCAAGTCAACCGTCTCGGTGGTGGAGATTTCCCCGTTGGGGTAGGCGGGCAGCGTTGTGGTCGCCGCAACGGTGTCGCTACGTCCGTCCGGAGCGGCGTGCAGGGCGCGAAGGCGCTCAGCAACCTCGTCGCTGAACTCGCGGGCTGATTCAATAATTTCGTCGAGCTGCAGGTGCAGGTCACGGAAGTTCGGGCCAACAACGTTCCAATGGGCTTGCTTGCCCTGCAGGTGAAGTTCAATGAGATCGACCAGAACCTTTTGCAGGTTGTCGGTCAGTTTTTTGGAGGCCTGGAACCCTTTTTCCGCGTTCTCGCGGCTGGTCTTTCGTGCGCCGGCATCGGCGGGGGCTTCTACGGTACGGGTTGCGGTTCGTTCTTCGACTGTCGTCATGTCAGACTCCTTTGCTTTAAACGTGCTCATACTGGTCTACTCCTTAATGCTTGGAAACACCGGGGTAAAGCACAACTAACTCTCAGTTTCTGGCCTCAGCGGCCGCTTTCAGCTGGTCAAGCCAGAACATCAGGCCCTCATCAAGAAAAGCCTGAACCCCCTCGCGGTCGAGTGCGACCGGCTCCCCCACTCGGATGGCCGCCGCCGTGACCAGCACACCGCGCCCAACGGGTTCAAACGTCCATTCATGGAAACCCCCGCCGTCACCAAGCACCTCCCCGAATCTGAGGCAGTGACCGGCGACAAGGTCAAGAACGACGGAAGTGGCAGTGGTGTCGAAGCTAGTCCAAGTAAAGGTCGCTCCAGGGGCGAGCATCTCCAGCAGGAGCGCATCGCTGATGTCGGTCTGCCAGCTGGGCCACTCGGTGATGTGACTCTGAATGTCCCACGCCACTTCAAGGTCGGAGTAGATCATAATCCGGTGCCTGGCGCGCACCTGTTCCGAGCCACGGGCACCGGTCGGAAGAGCCATTGCATAAGCCTGAGTAGCTACCCGGACGCTGTCAACGGGTGGACTTTTGTGACGGCCCGTGTCGGAGATTAGGACCCTGAGAGACAAAATGGCCCGAAACTTCTCGAAAGAAGTTCGGGCCTTTTGTAGCGGGAGCGGGAATTGAACCCGCGACACCATCATTGACCAGTGCGGTGCTAGGCATCACGCCACGTTGTAGCGATAAGTGCGATTATCGTGGCCGAAAAACCAAACCTTTGAAGTGAGATGAGGCCGAGCAGAAAAAGGGGGATCGTCAATTTTCGGGCATACCAAATAAAGAGTCGCCCGCTCAAATTATTTGTCGCCGGTTGCTCTGGGCGACACTCTGTGTGGGCAACGGCGGCGACACTTTATCTGGCGGTTCACAAGGGCGCCGCAGCGGTGTCCGGCGCCGTGTCTAGCTGTCCGGCCTATAGCTACTTGCCCAGCAGCTCAGCCAACTCGGCATGAAGCTTCACCATGAAGCCCCCGACCAGCGTCCATGAGCTAAGCGGGAGCAACCGCGCGAGCTCGAAGGCCGAGGGCCACGGAGGCTCGCCCCATTTGCTAGAGCGAGCATCGACGTTGACCAGCGGTCGGCTGACCATCGGAAGGTCTCTCACAATGCTGCCTGAGCGGCCTTGAGCCACTGGCTTGCAGCTGAGCATTCGCGCGCATCGCCGTACATGTATAGCGCCAGCGCCTCGAGTGCCTTGCGGTGCACCTCGTCGCCTTCCACGACGGCGATGTCGCCTGCGTCATCCAGGCCTAGACGAGCCCGTCTGGCCGCACGATTGGCGTCTTGTGCGACGAGCACGCCTAGCCCGCCACCAGCGGAGAGGCCAAGCTCACTCGCCAGCGCGGCCACGAATCGTCTCTTGGCCTCGTCGCTTGCAGCTCGCCTCAGAGACACGCGACCTCGAAGGACCTGGCCAGCGAGCGCGCCCACGTCCATAGTCCGAATGCGCTGCTTCAGGCGGCTTCGTTCGGTGCTGCTCAGCGCCGCGTTGGTCAGATCAGAGTTCTTCCCGGTGGCGAGCAGGTCAAGAGCCGCCTTTTGCGTTGTGTCTGTCCAGTTGCGGCCTCGGTGGGCTGTTCGCTCAAGAGCTTGGATCTGACGCTGCGAGAATGCGTGTGAGGCTCCGTACTTGGTGGCAACAATGCGTCCAGTGGCGGCACTTCGCCTCACCTGGCGCGCGGTGACTCCCAGTTCGCTCGCCGCTTGAGAGGTAGACAGAGGCATACATATATGGTCCCATTACGGACTATATATGTCAACAAAGTGCTGCCGCCTAGAAATACCGCTGCACGCCTGGCAAGCCGATCCAGTCATCCATCGGGCCCCAGCTGGCTGTCGAGTTCCAGAGTTCAGTACTCGCGAGAACGCATATTTCAATGAGGCAGCAGCGAAGGCCCGCGCGACTCGAGAAGAAGTTCAGATACTGATCGATACCGATCGCCGCCCGCAGCTGCATAAGGAGCACGACGGCCGCGCCATGACCTGAATCGAGCTCGGTGCGCGGATATCATCAGGTGACAGAAGGACACCTGTGAAGACACCGCGCACCCAAGTGATATCCAATTTTTCTGCCGTACGGGCTTCAGTTACTGAGTTGGTCCTTGTCACCATCGCGATCGCTCTCGGTGTGAATCTCGTTAGCGACGCACTTCTGTCGGCTCTTCCAGCATGGTCCAGCCTGGTAGGCATGGTTTTGTGCTTCGCATCAGCCGGTTA
This sequence comes from Glaciihabitans sp., assembly GCA_036008825.1. Classification (GTDB taxonomy): domain Bacteria; phylum Actinomycetota; class Actinomycetes; order Actinomycetales; family Microbacteriaceae; genus Glaciihabitans. The sequence goes on along the minus strand of DASYMY010000187.1, from coordinate 2,666 downwards.
TCTTGTATTCGTACGGATTCGATCGACAACGTATGAGCGATCGATTCGGGGTTTCATCATGCTCGATACGGAAGACAACCAGTTGCTCGAAGTGCCGGGCTACACCCTGTCCGAAGAAACTACGCAGCTTTTCGAAGCGGCCATCGACGAAGTCCCCGCTCTTCAACGACAGTGGGACGAAGAACCGATCACCACAATCGCCGAAGACGACGACATACTGCCCGAATCGGCCAAGGCAAAGGCGATGATTGCCGAGCTCCTTGAGTACGTCCTCATAAGTCGTGTCTCCGTTCACCTAAGTGACCATTTCCGCGCTGGACCTTGGTCAGATAAACAGCTCAAACGATACAGTCGCGCTGACATCCCTCACATTGTCCTCGCCAACCGATTCTTAGAATTGTTCTCCCGAGACATTCGCGACCGTAGTGGGTTCTCCAAAGAACACTTGCGTGACTCAGACGAACTCTGGGGCGCTTTCTCGGACACCCGCCAATATCGGCGATTTGGCTTGACCCTGCCGACCGGAAGTTCCTTCTCGTTGCCCGAATCGGGACGTGGATTTCGAGTTTCGACCCCGGCCGTCAATGTAAAGATGGCGGCAGGTTTTGAAGGCATTGCGGGATCAGTTCCATATTCTTTCTCGCGCCATTACCTCAAGCGAGACTCGTTCTACGTCGACGCGTTTGAAGCATCTTTCGACATCAGCGTGCAAGTCAAACGTCGACTACTTCTGAAGCGAGGCGCGGTTCGCAAGAATGTATGGGCCGAAGAACTCCTTGACGCCATTGAAGCTGATCTCTCGGGTGACGATTTCCTCGAAAGAATCCAATGGAATGCAGTAGAGACAGCAATTCGCGTTTTCGGCAAATAGGATTTCGGTCTCTACGCAACGGAGCGTGCGCCCTACCTAACCGAGACCCGCACGCTTCGTAAGCGCGCTGTCGGTTGCGACTGCTGGCTGCCATCGCCTGTGAATCTTCTGAATATACGCAAATCCACTTTGCTCGTATCCGAGCACATTCTGCCGTGGCCGCCGCTAGAGGACCCGCTTGCACCTTATGCGCCCCAAAGGCAACGCATAGCCTGCTCTTCATGACCGTTCCCGAGCCTGCACCCGACGTCACTAATGAGCGAATTCGTCCACCCGTTTCGGCGGACTTAGTGCGGCAACTTACCGACGCGATCGCTAGATTGGCAAACGATCCGGACTATTTTGTTCTGGCACTCACGGACATGTTGCTGGCGATGGAGCCAATCACCAAGTCCAACCATTCTTTGGCCGAAATTCGGTTCCTAATCGAATCGGGTGCTTTTACCGCTGAGGAGTGGGCAGAGACCTCAGCGTCTGTAAGCAGAGGCACCTTGCAGCTCGGCACCGCTGAATGGTGGCTTTCGCGCTTGCTCTCGACCATGTCACTCGAGGAGGTCACCGGATATCTCGATTGGAGCGAAGAGGAAGTTCGCAACGCTATCGACGACGGACGTTTGGAAGCGATCGAGATTTCCGACCGGCTGCGCTTCCCTACATGGCAGTTCGATGCCGCCTCGCCTGAGAAACTCCTTCCTGGGCTCACTGAGATACTGGCGGCTCTTGACCCGGGATACCGCTGGTACAGCACCGCCGCCCTAATGGCCACACCTCAATCCGCTCTTGTCGCTGAGGGACGCAAAACCCCAGCTCAATGGCTCCGTGACGGAGGCGACGTGGCCGCGGTACAAGAGATCCTCGAGGCTGGAAATTGGTTTTGAACGGGCTACGCGCGCTGCTGCCAAGTTAAGCAACTCGGTTGAGCCACCGGGTGGCTATCAACGGGCTAGGAACGACGCGCGACTGTACCGCGAGTAAACCATTGAACCAGAGGAACAGCCAGGAGTACCGCGGATTCAGCCTCTTGCTGAGTTGGCTTGCGGTAACTGTTGCCACCGTGGCGGCTTTCCTGGCCCGACCAAAGTGCTCGTACCATGTTGACCACCACCTCAGCCGACGGATTGTTAGTGTCCTCCTCCAGAGGGAGTCGCCAATTCTTCTGATCGCGCATCGTTGACGCAATGGTGCCGAGGGTCGCTTTCGGGTTGTTGGGCAAGACCACTGCTGCGGATGCTTCTTCAACCGCCTTGATGGCCTTCTCGTAGGCCTCTTCAGAGTCTGGGCTACGGCCGAAAGCCGCGTGCCAAGCCTCGCTCAGCAGATTTCCCGCGGATGCGCTACCGTTCATCGCGAGGTCAGCCGCTGCACGCACTCCGTCGGGAACGCGCTTCTCCAGGGCTGCGAAAGCGCCTCGCTGACCAACAGTCCATTCGGACCCACTCTTGGTGAGTATCGCATCAAGCTGAGCGAGCCAGTCGCCCTCGTCATACTCGGCAAGCTTGGCTAAGAGGAAGTCAGCAAAATCCAGCGAGAACTCTTCGTCAGAACGCGTCCGTAGCGCCTCGCCTAGATAGTGTTTCCTCACTGTCGTCACAAGAGGATCGGGCTCTTGTGTCAACATGTCGAATTCCTCAGCCAGCATTATCCGATCCACACCGGCAGACGCCGAGAACCAGACGCCGACGTCGTGCACCCACTTATAAAATGAGGCGGCCATCCAGGCCGGTATCCCAGAAGCGAGCGATGTTTCAGTGCCGGTGCTGCGCCGTGAGCGCCAGGTGCGGTCCATTCAACAGAC
>DASYMY010000186.1:0-4019 GCA_036008825.1 Glaciihabitans sp. | reverse complement strand
GTGCAATATTCCCCACTGCTGCCTCCCGTAGGAGTCTGGGCCGTGTCTCAGTCCCAGTGTGGCCGGTCACCCTCTCAGGCCGGCTACCCGTCGTCGCCTTGGTGAGCCATTACCTCACCAACAAGCTGATAGGCCGCGAGCTCATCCTTGACCAAAATTCTTTCCACCCACACCCGATGCCGGGATGGGTCGTATCCGGTATTAGACGTCGTTTCCAACGCTTATCCCAGAGTCAAGGGCAGATTGCTCACGTGTTACTCACCCGTTCGCCACTGATCACCAGGAGCAAGCTCCTAGATCACCGTTCGACTTGCATGTGTTAAGCACGCCGCCAGCGTTCGTCCTGAGCCAGGATCAAACTCTCCGTAAATGTTTGATTGCAACGGATGCGAACACCCGCGCACATCTAATGTGCCAGCCACCGGAATAGGTGAACCGAACACGAGTTTGAAACTGACAGAACAAATCATTACTGACTTGCTTTGTTGTTATAAATGTTTTCCAAAGGAATCTCCCACGTAAGTTCCGCAGCAGTACTAGATAAGCACTAACGAAACCACGCACGAGGTTTTTGGCATTTGACATTGTGCACGCTGTTGAGTTCTCAAGGATCGGACGCACCCGACTTCAGGCCTTACGGCTGTCGCTCCGGGGCAACTTCTCTACCTTACCCACAAGCTTTCCGCCTGTCAAATCCGGCATTTCGTGACAACCGGGCGCAACAAAGCACCACCATCACCAAACACACAAAAACCGACAAACAGCTTCATGGGAAGATTTACAATCCTAAGCGACAAACCACACACCCGCAAACGCGAACTGCGATGGACACCAACTCAGGATCCGGTCCCACTTGAGGCCGGGAAGCTCTACCGCTCTCCCGCACCTTTGGGGTACGTATAGATACATTACGGTCCCCACCAACACCCGTCAAACCAACCCCACACCCCGGGCGTGTCGACCCTCACATCGGCGTGAAGACGCGGAATCCGGCCCGCGCTACGCGACGAAGACGCCGGCGAGGGTCTTCTTACCTCGCCGCAGCACGGCGAACCCGCCGGGCAGGACTGCACCGGCGATCGTCGCCTCGTCGCTGTCGACCTTGTGGTTGTTCAGGTACACCCCGCCTTGGGCGATGGCACGTCGCGCCTCGCTCAGACTCGCCGACAGGCCGGTGTCGACGAGCAGGTGGACAACCGCCGCCGATGACGACGCCGTGGTGTTCGGCAGCTCCCGGAGCGCCGCCTCAAGAGTGGCCTGATCGAGGCTCGAGAGATCGCCCTGTCCGAATAAGGCCTGGGCGGCATGGATCGCGGCATCCGTTGCTTCGACGCCATGGACAAGGCTCGTCACGTCCCAAGCCAGGGTGCGTTGAGCCTCCCGCTTGAACGGTTCGCTAGCGACAAGGGACTCAAGCCGCTCGATCTCGACCCGTGGAAGGAACGTGAACACCTTCAGCCGGGAGATGACATCTGCGTCGTCGGTATTGAGCCAGAACTGGTAGAACGCATACGGGCTGGTGAGTGCAGGGTCCAGCCAGACGGCATTGCCCTCGCTCTTACCGAACTTCGTGCCATCACTGTTCGTCACGAGGGGTGTTCCGATCGCGTGGACACTCACGCCCTCAGCACGGCGGATGAGGTCGGTACCGCTGGTCAGGTTCCCCCACTGGTCACTCCCGCCGGTTTGCAACACGCATCCGTGTGCCCGGTAGAGCTCGAGGTAGTCCATGCCCTGCAGGATTTGGTAGCTGAACTCGGTGTAGCTGATTCCGGCGTCGGAATTGAGCCGGGCGCTCACGGCATCCTTCTTCAGCATTGTGCCCACCCGGTAGTACTTGCCGATATCCCGCAGGAAGTCGATGGCGCTGAGAGGCGCAGTCCAGTCCAAGTTGTTGACCAGGGTGACCGCATTGTCGCCCTCCGCACTGAGGAACCGGGAGACCTGAGCCTGGAGGTACCCGACCCACTCCTCCACGGTGTCCTTGGTGTTGAGCGTTCGCTCGGCGGTCGGTCGCGGGTCTCCGATAAGGCCAGTCGAGCCTCCGACAAGGCCGAGGGGCCGGTGACCGGCGAGCTGCAACCTGCGCATCACGAGAAGTTGCACCAGGTTGCCGAGGTGAAGGCTGGGAGCGGTCGGATCGAACCCGCAGTAGTAGGTGATCGGCCCCCCTGCAAGCAGGTGTCGCAGCTCCTCGGCGTCTGTGGAGACGTGGACATGGCCACGCCAGACGAGCTCCTCCCAGATGCCGGGGAACGTGGGGTCGTTGGCCTGCTGGGCGAGAACTGCGGGGTCGGGCACCTGCCCAGAGTACCAGCGTCGATGCGACCGCCGAGATAAGGCTGTACCACGAAGGTCGAAGAATTTAGCCAATAACCTTCATTCAGGCCAGATTAGCGTATAGCCTTAACCTTATGTTCATCCTCACGGTCGACCAAATCGACAGCCGGAACGATCACGACCGAGCGGGAGAGCTTGTCACCGCCCTCCTAGCCGAGTACGGCGAGTTCCTCATCCTGCCACCGGACCAGACAGCCGGCGACGAGGTGCAGGTCATGCTGGAGGATGCGCGGGCCACTCTCGACGTCGTCCTCACCGTCCACCGGATGGGCCACTGGAGTGTGGGCCTCGGTCTCGGAAACGTCCGCGCACCTCTCCCCACCGTAACGCGGCACGCTACCGGGAGCGGGTTCGTCGCTGCCCGCGATGCCGTGAGCCGAGCGAAAAAGACCGAAGCCCGGTTCGCGCTGACGACGCCGATCCCCGCTGAGCGTCTCGCCAGCGCCGGCTCGCTGAGCGGCGACGAGGTCGAGGCGCTCATCACCATGCTTCTGCTCACCCGCCAACGGCGCACCGACGAGGGGTGGGAAGCTGTCGACCTCGTGCAGCAGGGCCTCTCACAGGTGGGCGTGGCCCGGCAACTGGGCATCTCCACCGCCGCCGTCAGCCAGCGCGTAAAGGCAGCTTTGTGGAGGGTCGAGCAGGCGGTGCAGCCTGCACTCGTTAGGCTGCTCAAGAACCTCGACCGCGCGACAAGCGAAACGGAATCGGCCGCATGACCGCCTTGCTCTCCCTGCACCTCCTCGCGTACCTCTACTGGGTGCTGCTGCTCCTGGTCACCGTGGGTTCCCTCGTCTTCGCCGCGCTCGCCTTCAAACTGCATAAGCCCAAATTTGCCACCATCTCCGCCGGCGCACTCACCGTGGGCCTGGTGATTGCGGCCGTGCCGGTCTCGGACAGCCCCATCGGATTCCAGATCGTTCTCGGGCTGCTTGGGCTTGCGTTGGCGGTGGTCGGCGGTGGCCCCATGGCACTTCTCGCGCTGCGGCTCGCGACCCAGAACACCGTCCCCCAAGGCATCCACGGCGGGATCCTGGTCACGGACGACAGACGGGACGAAGCGACGCCCGACGGGGCGACCGTCCGCGCCTCGACACCCGTGCACGAGGTTCTTCGCGGTGGGATGACCATCGGCTTCCTCGAGCGCCTCGCCGTTGCAGGGGCTATCGTCGCTGGATTCCCGGAAGCCATCGCCGTAGTCGTCGCCATCAAGGGCGTCGGCCGGTTCACCGAACTCGCCGCCGCTGAAGCCCGGGAACGGTTCATCATCGGCACCTTCGCGAGCCTTATCTGGGCGTGCGCCTGCGCAGCGCTGGTAACGATCGCCTCGACCTGACCACGACCGGCTTCTCCGGACGCCGGTTTCAGGCTTTCGGGTGCCGCCGGTACGGAGAAACGGATGACTCATCTGGGATCCAGAACCGCCACGGGAAGGCCGCTCCTCCCCCGGGCCCGCTCACTCCGGTGCGAGGTCCGGTCAGGTAGTCAGCAACCGGCCGCTCAGGAAGTGTCAGGTCGAACGGCGGGGTGTTGAGGTCGGCGCCGGTGTCGCGGAGGTGGATTCCGAGGGCAACGGTGAGTCGTGCGGGGCCACGAGCCAGGTCGGCATCCGTCACAGAGGTAGTGCGCCGTGACCGCGCCAGTTCGATTCCGGCGACCACCTCGCCGCCCCGCAGCAG
>DASYMY010000185.1:0-1533 GCA_036008825.1 Glaciihabitans sp. | reverse complement strand
GCCAGCCCGAACCACGAGAGTCCCGTCGTGGATCCACGGCAAAGTCGGGGGTAATAGATTGGCCACGCAATCTGATCGCGACGAGTGCGCTACTCGCCATGTCCGGCGAAGAGTCACCCTCAGCCGGTAACGCATAATTAGGCCGCGGTACACCCACAACGGCGGTGCGCCCACGGACGAGACCGACATGTCCATTGACGAACCCGGGCCCTAATGGTTCTTCTGTCGACGTCCACGATCGGTAATAGAGCTCGCCCAACGGTACGACCGCTGACCACCCACTTCGACGAGATCGCCCGTGCACAAGTTCAGGCACGTCGAAGTCTGGCACGTCGTCTGTCGGTGTAAAAATCACTGCACTTTCGCCGTCAATTGCCGCAACGGTTACGGTGATGTCGCGCCAGACCGCGGTCCACTCCACGTGCTGGGTGAGTTTGACGGTGCGGCGCTCGACAAGAGTGGTGAATTCCCCGTAGCCATCGAGGACCCAGTCGTCTGCGCCGACTTCGCCGCCAGCGGGGGCATCCGCTCCACGCCAAATAACTTGCAACTGTGGTGTGCCATCGAGACTGACGGTTCCGCAGGTGTCGGCGATACCCACGGTGTGACCGTTGATCTGTGCGATGCGGCCGGGACGCGGTGTGTGCTCGGTAATCTCGTCGAAAGTGGAGGTGCGGGAGAGCCAGAACCGGCTGAGCCAGCGAAAGTCGATGGTGCCGGAGTAACCCCACGCGCCGTGCGAATAGTGCTCCGTGCGCATACCGGAAAGGCGTGTGTCTGACCAGATTCTGGCCCGACCGTCGCGGCCCACGCCCTTCACTTCGACGCGCACACCCTGCACGGTCGCGAACCCGGACACACTGACGCTCCCGCCGGGGATGTCCCGTTCACGCAGCACGTACACTCCCGCGGGGTTAGTCAGAGAGGTGTCGCTCTCGGCTGCATGTTCACCATCGGGCTCACGCTCGGGCTCGCCCTCGGGCTCACGCTCGGGCTTCTTCTTACCCCACACCGCTGCTCAGCTGCCGCGGTAGGTCGAGTAGGCGAAGGGGCTCAGCAGAAGCGGTACGTGGTAGTGGCTGGAGGCGTCGGCGAGGGTGAAGTCGATGGTCACGCGGGGGTAAAACCCGGTATGTCCTGTCGCCTCGAAGTAGCTGGCGGTGTCAAAAACCAGCCGGTACACGCCGGGCTCAAGTGTCTCGGGACCAAGCTCGGGGATGCGCCCGTCGGTGTTGGTGAGTCCGGTGTCGAGGACGGTGTCATCCGCCGCGAACAGGGTGATGGGCACTCCTGCGGCGGGGCGGCCCAGTGCGGCGTCGAGAACGTGGGTGGTGATGTGGCTCATGGTGGTCCTTAGCTGAACTGTGTGGTGAGGCGCAGCAGAGCGATGTCGCGCAATTGTTCCCCGACGATGGCCAGTTCGGTTTCGTCATCGAGCTCGAGTCTGCGGGTGAGTTCCGACAAAATTTCTGCCCGGCTGCGGCCAGCGGCGCGAATGAGGAACACCCGGCCAAATCGGGCCTCGTAGGCAGC
>DASYMY010000184.1:0-5322 GCA_036008825.1 Glaciihabitans sp. | reverse complement strand
GGCGATCCCGAGCCGGATGCACGGGTGCACTTTGTGCGGGGGGACGTGAGGGACCCGGGCACGGTGGCATCCGCCCTTCACGGTATTGATGTGGTTTGTCATCAGGCGGCCAAAGTGGGCCTCGGTGTCAATTTTGCGGATGCCCCGGATTATGTGGGGTCCAACGATTTGGGCACCGCAGTTCTGCTGGCGGCGATGGCTGAGGCCGAGATTGGGCGCCTTGTTGTGGCCAGCTCCATGGTGGTTTATGGGGAGGGTGCATATCGGGGCAAGGCCGGGATGACGCGTCCGGCGGCTCGTCGGGTTGCCGATTTGGATGCGGGCCGGTTTGATCCGACCGATGACGACGGTGATGCTCTGCAGCCGGAGTTGATTGGTGAGGACTCCCCGTTGGATCCGCGCAACGTCTATGCGACCACCAAGCTGGCGCAGGAATACCTGGCGACGGCGTGGGCGCGTAGCACCGGTGGGCGTGCGGCGGCGTTGCGCTATCACAACGTGTACGGGCCGGGGATGCCGCAGAACACCCCCTATGCCGGGGTGGCCTCGTTGTTTCGCTCAGCGTTGCAGCGCGGTGAGGCTCCGCGGGTGTTTGAGGATGGGGCGCAACGCCGCGACTTTGTTCACGTGGGCGATATTGCCTCCGCGAACCTGGCGGCGCTGGCCTGGACGGACACCGTGGAGGACGGCACTTTTCGGCCCTTCAACGTTGGTAGCGGAACCGTGCACACCATCGGAGAGATGGCCACGCAGCTGAGCCTGGCGGCGGGCGGTCCTGCACCGGTCACCACCGGGGAGTATCGCTTGGGTGATGTGCGACACATTACTGCGTCATCCGAACGCCTCAAGAGCGAACTGGGCTGGGCGCCGGCCATGTCCTTTGAGGACGGGATGCGGGAGTTCGCCACTGCGCCGCTGCGGGCGGCCGTGCGCTAACCCCTCTTCGAAACGCGACCTAGGAAACTTCCACCTCAATACTGTGCAGCCCGGTGGATCCATCGGGGGCAGGTGGCGCTTCGGCGCTGGTCTGCACCAGACCCGTGCTGTCGGTGGCGCGCACCGTGATGGTGTGGCTGCCCGGTGTGGCCTCCCAGGCGTATGACCACTGCAACCAGCTGTCGACGGTGACGGTACTGGCGAGGGTGGCGTTGGCCCAGGGTCCGTCATCGACGCGCACCTCCACGGCGGAGATTCCGGTGTGCTGCGCCCAGGCAACCCCGGCGATGGCGACGGTGCCCGCCTCGATGGGGTATCCGCGGCGAGGGGTGTCAATGCGGGAGGACATTTTGATGGGCCCCTCGGCGGTCCAGCCGCGGGAGGTCCAGTACCCCTCATCCTTCGCAAAGGTGGTGACGTTCAGCTCCACCACCCATTTGGTGGCGGACACGTAGCCATACAGCCCCGGCACCACCATCCGCACCGGGAATCCGTGCTCCAGCGGCAGCGGGTCACCGTTCATTCCCACCGCAAGGATCGCGGCGGTGTTGGCATCTTGCAGCACCTCAAGTGGTGTGCTGGCGGTGAAACCGTCTTGGCTGCGCGAAAGCACCATGTCGGCGCCCGCCGTGGGTTTCGCCCGCGCCAGCAGCTCCCGGATCGGGTATCCCAACCACAGGGCGTTGCCAATCAAATTGCCACCCACCTCGTTGGAGACACAGGCCAGCGTCACCAGGTTTTCCTCCAATGGCAGGGCCAGCAGTTCGTCGAAGGTGATCTCCACCGGGTTCTCGACCATCCCGTCAATGCGCAGCACCCACTCGGCCGGGTCAATTGAGGGCACCTGCAGGGCGGTGTCGATGCGGTAGAAGTCCACATTGGGAGTAATAAACGGGGAGATTCCGTCGACGGCCAGCACTCCATCGGCAGGGATTGCAGGAAGGGCGGATGCCGCTGTCGGCAGGGTAATGGCCGTACGAATCTCGCTGACGGCCGTGGCCGCCGCGTTCATCATGCGGGCGCCAGCACCCACAACCGCACTGGCAACACCGGTGGCAATGGCCATACCGAGAAAGGCACGCCGTTCCATCCCGGATAGGGGCGCCCCAGTTGTCACCGCACGGTCGCTCGCCCGGCGCCAGGCGTGCAGTCTGAGGATGAGCGCGCGCAGCAGCAGCGCGCCCACGATGGCGCCGGCGATACTCGGGGCGGCGGAGGCGACACCAGCACCAGCTCGGGTGAGTGCGGCCAGCGCGCCCACCAGCGCCAGGGCCGCGACCACAATCAGGCCGGCGGGAGGTTTACGGGCCTGCAAAACCCCGGCGAGTGCGGCAAGACCGCCAAGCACAACCCCCAGAAAACCGAACAGGAAGATTTTGTCTGCCGTGTCGAAGAGGCTGATGACCAGGTCTTTGACCCCGGGCGGGGAAAGGTCGATCAGCGCACTTCCCACCGAGAGCAGCGGGTTACCGGCTCCGCCCAGCAGGAGGGACACCACTTCGGCTACCGCAAGGGTTGCCAGGGCACTCACCACTCCGGCGAGCGCAGCCAGCGAGGTGAGCTGGCGGCGTGTCAGCGCCTGCGCGGTAGACCGGGGGGCGCTGGGTGGGCTCTGTGTGGTGGTCACTGGCTCAGGATAGGACCGAAGCTGTGAGATTTGTCTGGGTGTGCGCACTAAGGTCGAAGAGTGACGAACTCTGCGGCGTCCGTTGAAGTCATCTTCCCGTGTCTCAACGAGGAAGACGCTCTCCCCTGGCTGCTTGACCGCCTCCCACCCGGCTATCGGGCAATCGTTGTCGACAATGGGTCAACAGATCGCTCCGCGCAGGTCGCGGCCGAGCATGGTGCCCGAGTGATCACCGAACTCCAGCGCGGATTCGGCGCTGCCGCCCATGCTGGACTTCTCGCCGCCACCGCAGACATTGTGGTGTTCTGCGATGCAGACGCTTCGATGGACCCCCAAGATTTACCGCTGGTTGTTGACCCGGTGCGCGCAGGCCAGGTTGATCTGATGCTCGGCAAACGCAAACCGACCAGCCGGGGTGCCTGGCCACTGCATGCCCGTCTAGCGAACCGGGCACTGGCTATTTTGATGCGCCGGGCCACCAAATTGCCGCTCACTGATTTGGGTCCGATGCGGGCCGTGAACCGCGAGGCCATGGTGGCGTTGGGCCTCACAGATCGTCGTAGCGGATACCCGCTCGAGCTGGTTCTCCGCGGACACGAAGCCGGCTGGCGCATCCAGGAAGTGGACACCCCCTACTCTCCGCGGGTCGGTCGATCCAAAGTGACCGGCACCCTCAAAGGAACTATCACGGCAATTCGCGATATGTCCCATCTTTTGGCCGAGCGGCACCGAACTACTCCCAACGGCGGTGAGCGCTGAGAAGAAGGACGAGCATGACAACCCTGGTATTGATCGCGAAAGAGACCATCCCCGGTCGGGTGAAAACCCGACTGAACCCGCCGCTGAGCTTTGAGCAGGCTGCGGAGTTGGCCGCCGCGTCCATTACCGACACTCTCGCCATTCTTTCCGCTGCCCCCGCCACCCGCCGCGTGCTGCTCTTTGAGGGAACAACGCCTCCCGCCGGTGCGGAAGAATTTGACGTGATCCCGCAGATCGACGGGACCCTCGACGAGCGGTTGGGCGCCCTCTTCGACGAGGTTGATGGCCCCACCCTGCTCATTGGCATGGACACCCCGCAGGTCACGCTCGCTGACCTCGCCCCGGCGCTCGAAGCATGGCCCAACGGCACCGACGCGTTTTTTGGCCCCGCCGCCGACGGCGGATTCTGGGCACTTGGCCTTGCCAAACCCACCGGTGATCTGCTGCGCGGAGTTGCCATGTCGCAAGACAACACCGGGCGCCTCCAGCTGGACCGCCTACTTAAAGCCGGTCTCACCGTCGACATGCTGAACGAGCTCACCGACGTTGACACCATCAGCACCGCCCTCGAGGTCGCCGCCCTCGCCCCCCACACTAATTTCGCCGCCACGCTCGCCAGCTTTGGCCATCTTTCTACCGGAGCCCTCGTATGAGCATCGCCGAACGCACCAACACCCCCACCCGCCAGCCCGCCACTTTTGGCTCCGGCGGCGGTGAACCGTACGCCCGCGCGCTGCGCCAGAACGATTCCGGTTCTCTCTTTTTGCATGAGCTGAACCACGACGGTCTCACCAGTCGGGTCACCATGGATTTCGCAAAATGGACAGCAAATGCGGATGCCACCGACCTCAGCCTTCTGCGCAAAGTCACCGGCCCTGTCCTCGACATCGGTTGTGGCCCCGGCCGGATGGTGCGTGCAGCACGCCTGCTCGGACTCGACGTGCTTGGCATCGACGTCTCCCCCACCGCAGTCGAAGTTGCTGCCGAGGAGGGACTGCCCGTGCTGGAGGCATCCGTCTTCTCAGATTTGCCGAACGAAGGCGCGTGGCAGACCGCCCTGCTCGTTGACGGCAACATTGGTATCGGCGGCGACGTTACCGCGATGCTCGCCCGCTGCCAGCAGCTGCTGGCGCCCGAGGGCGAGATTGTGGTGGAGCTGCACAGCGACTCCACCCGCGACTACACCTACACGGGTGCGCTGGTTGATGCGCATGGCGCGCAGAGTGCAGAGTTTCCGTGGGCCGAAATTGGCCTCACCCGCATCGTTGAGCTGGCGGAGCCCTTGGGCCTGCAGCTGCGTCAGGCCTGGACGATGGGCGAGCGCAACTTCTGCCGCCTGGCCGCCACCCGCAGGTAAAGCAGCACCGTCACCGCGGTGACGATGGCAAGCCCCACGTAGAACAGCAACAGATTCACCCCGTACGGCAGCGGCAGAATCGAGGAGCTGAGCGTTCCGATGCCCTGTTTGATGATCTGGGGTACCACCACCATGCTCACGATGGCAGCCACCACCACCGCTCCCTGAATGATGAGCAGCACCGCCAGCGGGATTCGCTTTTGCGCGCGCCGCAACAGCAGGCTGGCCACCAGCACTGCCGCGCCGATGATGCCGTCGTGGATGATCAACGCCCCGAGAAACCACACGCCAATGCCGAGGTAGGAGCCAGCCCCAACGTCGTTGAGCAACACAATGCCGCCGATGCCGAGCAACCCCAGACCGAGCACAATCAGCCCAATTCTCCAGAAGCGGGTGTTATTCATGAGAGCACTTCCAGGCTCGAGAGCCACTTGGTTTGGAGAACGCCTGGACGTCCGGGGGCGATCATTCGGGCCGGGTAGCCGTGATCGATGTCGAGGGGTTCGCCGCCGAGACGCAGAGCGACCACAGTCAGGTCGTCCTGAACGTATTCGGGGCCCATTTCCATCACGGCGTAACTACTGTTTTGCTCCAGGCTTTGCGCCCGTAGGGAGTTGCTGGGGGTGCCGCCAACCGCGTCGAC
>DASYMY010000183.1:0-3652 GCA_036008825.1 Glaciihabitans sp. | reverse complement strand
CGACCCCGCTTAGAACGAAGAACACCAACACCGATTCCGTGCCGAGAGTGAACACCTTCAACGGTGTCTCCGTCAGCCACCACCAGACATCGCCGGTGTGTCCCGTGTCGAGGAACGGTCGTGCGACCAAGCTGAGATGGTAAAACACCACAACCAAGGCCGCGATACCACGCAACCCGTCGAGCGAGTTGAGCCGGGTTGCAGGAGCGGAGCCCGGTGAAGAAGACATCACTTTAGAGCGTAGACACCCAGCCTGAGGTCTTCCTCAGTGCGATGAGGGCGTAACGTACACGCATGACTTCCAAACGAGTGCGTGAGACTGCCGGACCCGGCCAAGAATCCGTATGGGACTATCCGCGGCCGCCCCGAGTGGAAGTGATGTCGGAGCGCATCACCATCACGCTCAATGGATCCCGTATTCTCGACACCACCGACTCGGTGCGGGTGCTGGAAACGAGCCATCCGCCGGTGTACTACGTTCCTGCTGCTGCCTTTGCTGACGGGGTGTTGCGACCAGTGGCCGGGACAACGGTGTGCGAGTTCAAAGGCACCGCCCACTACCTTTCCATCGCGACCGCCGAACGGTCCGCTTGGGAGTACCAGACCCCACGGCCGGGATACGAGGCGCTCGCTGGCCGTGTCGCTGTCTACCCCAGCGCAATGGACGAATGCACCGTTGACGGCGAAATCGTTCGCGCCCAGGAAGGCGATTTTTATGGCGGATGGATCACCAACAAGATTGTGGGCCCGTTTAAAGGTGCACCGGGAACATGGGGTTGGTGACGTTTCAGTTGGCGTTCAGCTGCCATCCGTAACGTTGCTGAAGGTATCTCGAGGAGAGTGAGACTATGGGTTTCTTAGATCGTCTGTTTGGTCGCAACGACGCAGCAGAGCCAACCGTCCCGAAGTACCGTCGCAATGGGAGCACTCCGCAAGCGGGCCGCAGCGAGGACGACATCGCCGTCGAGAGGTACCGCTACCTTCTGCGTACCGCACCGCCGGAAACAATTGAAGAAGTACACAAAGAAGCGTTCACCAAACTCACCCCAGAGCAACGAACCCTGTTGTTCACCCAACTGAGTGAGAGCGCTCCGGCGGGGGAGAAGCCCGCCAATGACAGCCCGGATGCACTCGCTGTGGCCGCCACCCGGTCCGAGATGCGCCAACCTGGCACCATGGAGCGATCCATGAGGGCGCCCGGAATGGGTTTTGGCGGAACGATGGCCAGCTCGATGCTCGGTACAGTTGCCGGTTACGTTATCGCCTCAGCGCTGGTCAGCTCGTTTCTACCCGATGCCGGTGCTGACTCCACCGACGCGTCCGGTGCAGACGAATCGGGCTCAGATCAAGGAGCGGATGCCACTGACGGGGGTTCGGCCGATTCGGGCGGAGACTTTGGAGGCGGAGACTTCGGTGGCGGTGGGTTCGGCGACTTCGGTGGCGGGGACTTCTGATCGGTGTCGGCTTATGGTCTCGCCGCAGCTACATCGGGTACTGACGATCTCTCGGGCCTGGTGGGGGTTGCCGCTCGGGTAATGGGTGTGCTCGGCGAATGGGGTGTTGGGGTACTGACACTCATCGAGACGGTCTTTCCACCCATACCCAGCGAAGTAATCTTGCCATTGGCCGGCCTGCTTTCCCAGCAAGGTGAACTCAACTTTGTGCTGGTATTTGTTGCCGCAACGCTGGGAGCGTACCTGGGCGCGGTTGTCCTCTACGTTCTCGGGAAACGGGTCGGAGAAGAGCGGGTAATCCGTGCTCTGTCTCGCCTGCCGCTGGTTGATCGCCACGATTTCGAACGTGCTGCGGATTGGTTCAGCAAACATGGGGCATCCGCCATATTTTTCGGGCGTCTTATCCCCGGTGTCCGGAGTCTGATTTCTCTTCCAGCAGGTGCGCAACGGATGCCCTTGGTGACCTTCTCGCTGTTCACCATTGCCGGCTCAGCACTGTGGAACGGCGCGCTCATCGGCCTGGGTATGGCGTTGGGTACCCAATACACCTTGGTTGATCAGTACTCTCACTACCTCGATATCGCGATCATCGCCGTTGTTATTGGGCTAATCGTGATGCTGATTGTGCGAAAGGTGAAGCGTTCTCGCGCTACAGCCAACCGCGGCTCTTAAACGCCGTGTACAAGGCAATCCCCATCGCGAGCATCAGTCCGAGAGCGAATGGGTAACCCCATTCCCAGTCGAGTTCGGGCATAAAACGGAAATTCATCCCGTAAACGGTCCCAACCAGGGTCGGGGCAAAGAGAATCGCCGCCCACGATGAGATTCGTTTGACCTGTTCGCCCTGGCGAAGACTCGTTTCGGTCAGCGTGCGGGTTTCGTCGTTTTGACGTTGAGCGATGAGAGTCGAGTGAGTAACCAATGCGTTCTGGAGCAGAGCACGAAACGCATCCACTCGGTCAACGATCCGGATCGCGTGGTCCTCGACGTCTCGAATGTCGCGACGCAGCTCGAGCGCCGATTCATCCGTTCTTAGCCAGTTTTTCAGCTCGGTGAGCATCCCGACGAGCGGTTGGGTGGCCCGCTGAAATGCAATTACTTCGCGCGAGAGCTCGTAGATGCGACGCGACACGGATGGGTCATCACCGAAGAGCTGATCCTCAATCTCGTCAATGTCGGTTTCGAGACCGGTAACAACGGGGGAGTACTCGTCCACCATCTGATCGAGCACGGCATACATCACAGCCCGGGGCCCTCCCGCCAACAATTCAGGGTTAGCTTCTAACCGCTTGCGAACCAGCGACAGATTGGGGGACTCCGCATGACGAATCGTAATAGCGAAGTCTGGTCCAATAAAGAGGTGCACTTCCCCAAATTCCACCTGCTCTTCGGCGTCCAAGTATCGGGCTGGACGTAACACCATAAAGAGGGTCTCGCCGTAGCGCTCTAACTTGGGGCGCTGGTGGCCAGACAATGCATCTTCGACTGCCAGGTGGTGCAATCCGAATTCTGCCGCAACCGACTCAACTTCGTCCCGACTCGGACGATACAGACCGATCCAGGCGAAGCCTTTACGTTCACGCAAAAGCTCAAACGTGATGTCGAGACTGTCGGGGTTCTCGGTGCGGGCACCGTCTACATACACGGCGTTGTCGATAATTGGCATTCCCCCAGTGTCCCCCCTCTGTGCCTTCACCGGGTACACGGCGTACCCTCAGGTGACGGGGATTCAGTATTGCGCAGCTCGAGCATGCTTAAGCCTGATCATCCGGTGGTAGAGCGATTGGCAGGCAATGAGACGATCAACAAAAGGTGTGCGCGGGTACCTGTTGACTGCGTTTTCCGGGTCAGCTGACGGCATACCCCCCTGGGTCGCAGCGATGGCTGACGGAGACGATGTTGGGTATTTTGGTCCGGGTAGCGCTGTCTGGACGGTGAACGGCGGAACAGCGGTTCTGGTCGGGGGCATCCGTGCTCTTTTGATGCAAACGCTGCATCCTGGCGCGATGGCGGGAGTGCACGACTGGTCCCGGTATCGGGAAGACCCCCTGGGGCGTTTGGCCGGGACGGTGCGCTGGGTGCTGACGACCACATTCGATGACCGTGCAGGCGCCGATGCCGGGTCGGCGCATGTGCGCGCGATGCACAGGAGGGTGACCGGCAGCTACACGGACTCGTCGAACTCCTCACGCTCGTAC
>DASYMY010000182.1:0-14007 GCA_036008825.1 Glaciihabitans sp. | reverse complement strand
TGTGCACCTCAAAGACGTTATCGACCTCGACGACGACGACTTCACCGAACCGGTTCCCCCGAAACGCATTCGCCAGCTCATCACCATCTACCGGGCAACCGACCTCGAAGACGTGCTTGCCACAATGCAACGTTCGGGAGTGCACGTCGCGCGTGTGTTTGATGAAACTGGGGCAACACTCGGTGTGCTCTTTTTGGAAGACATCATCGAAGAGTTGGTGGGCGAGGTGCACGACGCCACCCGGCGCAATGCACCCCGCCGGTAACACTTACGACGCGTTCTGCCAGCGGGCACGCTCGTACTGGCCCGGCCAATATGGCAAGTCCACACCCAGCACGTGAGCGGCGCGCAGCGCAAAGTGGGGGTCGCGTAGAAACTCGCGACCCATCATTACGGCGTCTGCCGCTCCCGAGGTAATAACTGCCTCGGCCTGCTGCGCGGTCGTCAAAAGTCCAACGGCGCTCGTGGGTACGTCAGCGGTGCGCCGCACCAGCTCCGCGAACTCCACTTGATATCCGGGCGACAACGGAATGGTGACCCCGCTGATGTTGCCCCCTGAGGAGACATCTACCAGATCGGCGCCGGCAGCGTGCACCCAGCCGGAGACGGTCGCAATCTCTTCCGGGGTGACACCGCCATCGGCGTAGTCGGTGGCGGAGAAACGCACCAGCAGCGGTACCTCCTCGCCAATAGCCGCACGCGTTTGCCGCACAATCTCCAGCAATAGCCTGGCCCGGTTCGCGAGGTCGCCTCCGAACTCGTCGGTGCGGATGTTGCTGAGCGGCGACAGAAACTGATGCAACAAGTATCCGTGGGCTGCGTGAATTTCCAACACGTCAAACCCGGCAGCCACGGAACGAACCGCCGCTTGCACAAAATCATCAATAACGGTGCGGATGCCTGCAGCGTCGAGTTCCTGCGGTGGGCTGTACCGGCCGAATGCGACCGGTGACGGTCCAACGGTGTCCCAGCCGCCATCCGAGACCGGAACCGTTCCCGTCTTCTCAGTTCCCCAGGCGGGGTAGGTGGACGCCTTCCGGCCGGCGTGCGCCAGTTGAATGCCAATAGCGGCTCCCTGCGAGTGCACAAAGCCGACAATGCGCTCCCACTCCTCCTGCTGGGCGTCATTCCACAGTCCGGTGTCGTGGTCGGTAATACGGCCCTCAGCGTTGACCGCTGTAGCTTCAGTGAGGATGAGGCCAGCGCCACCCGTCGCCAAAGCGCCCAAATGGGTGAGGTGCCAGTCGCCGGGAATGCCGTCTTTGTCGAACACCGAATACATACACATGGGGGCAACCCACAGTCGGTTGCGCACGGTCATACCGCGCATCGTGAGAGGGCTGAAAAGTACTGACACAGAGATCCTTGGGGTTAGGCAGCGAGTGTGGTGAGGAACGCGCGCAGGTTATCTGCTCCCACAAAGTGGTGAGCTGTAATGCCCAGTGCGGCAGCCGCATCGGTGTTGACCAGCTTATTGTCAATGAAGATCATGCTCTCGAGTTCAATCTCCAGTTCGGCAGCTACCTCTCGGTAAATGTCCGGGTCTGGTTTCACCGCATCCATCTCGGCCGAAATAAAGATTCTTTCGAAGTAGCGCCCGACGGGGGCGTACCTGTAGACGCTGGAGAAGTCGTACCCCGCGTTGGACAGCAGGGCGAGCCGGGTACCGCCCGCTGCTAATTCGTCAAGTACGGCGACCGTTCCCATGTCCACGCTGATCCAGCTACGAAAATCGGTGGCCCACAACATTTGAAGCTCGGCCGGGGACCATATTGCGCCGACGTCGTCGGCCACACGTGACCAGTAGGTCGCCACATCAACGGTGCCGTGGTCGAGGTCGTCGCGGTGTGACCAGTAGCTGGCCCAAAAAGGCTCGGGCGCAACATCAGCAACGGCCAGCAGGCTGGCACGGTCAGCCTCCGATGGCGGAAGAGAGATCACCTCGCCGTAATCGAAGACCACCACACGGGACGGGATTCTCAGGGTCATGATTCCCAAACTATCGTGAGCAGTATGAACCTTTACGCGAACTGGTCCTCAGCCGAGGCTGCCGAACATATTCGGGTGCCGCAGGAAAACGACGATAAGTACTCGCGAGGGGTTCTTGGTGTGATCACCGGCAGCTCACAGTACCCAGGAGCCGCCGTGCTGGGTGTTGAATCCGCACTGCGCACCGGAGTGGGGATGGTCCGCTATCTCGGACCCAGCCGGGCTAGCCGGTTGGTGTTGGAACGCCGCCCCGAAACGGTGACCAGTAACGGGCGTGTGCAGGCCTGGTTGATCGGCTCCGGAATGGACGAAGCCACTCGATCACGCCGCGCCCGAATTCTGATGACCGAGGCTGTCAGTCAAAAGCTACCCACCATTTTGGATGGAGGCGCGTTCGATCTACATAGCTCGGTCACCGGTAACAGCATCATTACCCCGCACTACCGCGAACTGTCCCGAGTTCTGGGCGCCACGCGTGAGGATGTTGCGGCTGATCCTGGCGGATCCGCTGCCCGCGCGGCCGACCAGCTCGGTGTGACGGTGCTCCTCAAAGGGCACACCAGTTACATCGCCGCTCCGGACGGAACACGCCTGTCCGCCTCCGCCGCCCCGTCATGGCTCGCCACAGCCGGGTCGGGTGACGCGCTCGGTGGCATCCTGGGAGCCCTCGTCGCCACTCACTCAGATCTCATAGCGGATGACTCTGCTCTACTGGCCAAACTTGCAGCTACCGCCTGCGTGGTTCATGGCCTGGCGGCCCGCCGTGCTTCAGCCGGAGGACCATTCACGATTCTGGACCTCGCAGCGGCAGTGCCGGCCACCATTGCTGAACTCATTGCCGACTGACGTGACCGAGGAAACCCCCACCCGCCCCGTGTCGGCGTTCCAGCACGGCGCCTTGGCACTATTACGCAGCCGAACCGCGCTATGGTGCGCCTTCGCCGTATCTCAAGTGTGGCTGGTGTTCCTCAATCTGATTGTGGTGCCGGGAGGGTTCAACGACGTCAGCGTTGTCTACCGGTACTGGGCGCAGCAGGCGCTTGTCGAGAACTATTGGGTGGGTATCAACGGCGACTGGGTGTACCCGATTGTGGCTCTGGTTCCTATCATGCTGGCCGCAGTATTCGGGTTGCCGGCGTACTCGGTGACCTGGCTGGCGCTGGTTGTTGTCCTGAACGCGATGGCGCTGTTTGTTGTGCAGTCTTTCCGTCGTCGGGCGGCTGTTAGTGCTGGCTGGTGGTGGATCATTTTTATGGTGTGCCTTGGCCCAATCTCCCAGTCCCGAATTGATGCCATCACTGTGCCGGTCGCCATCATTGCGGTGACCTGGTTCGCCGCCCGGCCCCGGGTCGCCACGATCTTGTTGACGGCTGCAACCTGGATCAAAATCTGGCCGATTGCCCTTCTGGGCGCGCTCGTAATCGCCACCCGCCAGCGGGTAGCAGTCATGGTAACGGCCATTAGCACCTCGCTGGCGATTATCGCGTTGGCGCTCGCCGCGGGTAGTGGCGCGACAGTGCTCAGTTTTATTACCCAGCACACCGGTCGCGGCCTACAAGTTGAGTCACCTGCAGCAACGTTCTGGGTCTGGCAGACGGCGCTGGGGGTGCCGGGTGCAGCGATCTACTACGACACCGGCATCCTCACCTATCAAGTCACTGGAGCAGGTACGGCCGTGATGGCCGCCGTTACCACCCCACTGCTAGCGGTTGTGGTGCTTGGCATATGTGCCCTCGGCGCATTCGCGGTCGCGCGCGGGGTAAGCGCGATGCTTCTCAGCCCACTACTGGGACTGGCCATCGTCACGGCGCTCATCGTGGTGAATAAGGTGGGCTCGCCCCAGTTCATCTCGTGGCTCGCGGTGCCCATCGTGTGGGGCCTTGCGGCGACTCTGCAAGGCACGGAAAGTGCCTCCTCGAGCACACCGTTTCGAATCCCCGCAGCGTTGGCTATTGTGATCGCCATACTGACGCAGCTGATTTACCCGTTCCTGTACGACGCAGTGATCCTTGCAGAACCGCTGATGCTCGCGGTGCTGGGCGTGAGAAACCTTCTGTTGCTGGCGCTTCTGGGCTGGTCGGTGTACAAGATCGGGCAGTTGAATCGGGCACACCATGCGCGTGGCAAGCTGGAGACCACACCAACTCTGAGGGAGTAACTGATGCTTCTCGCCTTTTCTGTCGCCCCAAGCGGCGGCGCCACCTCAACCGATTCCGTCCATGACGCAGTAGCTGCGGCGGTAGCCGTTGTGCGCGCTTCCGGTTTGCCGAACCGCACCGATTCCATGTTCACCACCATTGAGGGGGAGTGGGACGAAGTATTTGACGTCGTCAAGCGCGCCACCGAGGCTGTCGAGAAATACGGCACTCGAGTCTCACTGGTAATCAAAGCTGACATCCGCCCAGGTCACACGGGTGAGCTTGATGGCAAAGTGGAGCGCGTAGAGCGCGCGCTATCCAATCGGGATGAGCACTAACCGCCCTCGACGGGCTGGGCCACATCGGCGACGATCTCGCGGAGCGCCTCGACATGGTCGCGGTAGGCCCGCTTGCCTGTTTTTGTTAGCGACACCCAGACACGCCGTGAGTCAACGTGTGAGCGTTCCTGGGTTACGTACCCCGCCTCACTCAGCGCTGCGACCTGCTTACTCAGCGCCGAGGCACTGATTTCCAGCGCATCTTTTATCACCGCCATCTCTACCGTGGTGCCGGCGGCGAGCATGGCGCAGATCTTCAGCCGGTGCGTTGGATGGATAACTGGGTCAAGCTCAGAGGTCACCGGCGGGTGCTCCGGTAGTGCACAACTGATCCGATGCCATAGCTGACCATGCTGCCTGCGGCGCAGCCGACAACTACCCAGGGGGCGCTGGCCATACTGCCAATCGCAAGGGCGGCGACCAGAAAGAGTCCTGATGTGGCAACCGCAGCAAGGAAGATTCGACTAGTGGGCAGCGCAAACGGGGTTCCAATCACTTGTCCTGCCCAGTAATTCAGCGTGAATACCGCGATCATGACCACAATCCACACACCTAGCCGCTCCGGATCCTCCACGAGAGGGGAGAGAGCCATCGCGCCGAGTAGCACGGTATTAGCGGGGTAGATCCACTTCGGCCAGGGCCGGTTGCGTACGGCATGTTGCGCGTCTACCACCGCATCAAGGTCGGCCGCCGCTTCGCTTCGCCCAGGAGCGGGAGGGATAGTTTCCATATAGGAAACGATACGAGATAGTTTCCGTCTCAGCAACTATCCGGGGTGTTTTCGTGTATTTGCCGTGTGCCAGGACCGAAGGCGATCTACAGTAGAAGCTGCACCGCCAGACATGGCGCACATGTTGGGCTCGACGGAGAGCTGACGCTGCTTCCTTACTCCCGCTCCGCTCGAGAAAAACGGTCTGCCCTCGTGTCTGTCCCCCCAGCTTCACCCCACACTTCAGCGCCCACCGAGGCGCCGTTGTCGCCCGGCCGGGTGCGTCTGGCGCTGCTCGCTCTGGCCCTCGGTGGATTTGCCATCGGTACAACCGAGTTCGTTGCCATGGGGCTGCTTCCCAACCTGGCCAGCGACCTGCTGCCTGATTTGTACAGCGCCTCCGAGAGCGAAGCCACGGCACAGGCCGGCTGGCTGATCTCGGCATACGCGCTTGGTGTCGTTGTTGGTGCGCCCACCATAGCCGCCTTCAGCGCGCGCTTCCCACGCAAGCAGCTACTGCTCGCGCTACTGATTGCCTTTACCCTCGGCACGGTGGCATCCGCCCTTCTGCCGAATTTTGAGCTTGTTCTGTTGGCGAGGTTTGTGGCCGGGTTGCCACACGGTGCGTACTTCGGAATTGCCGCCCTGGTTGCGGCGTCGCTGATGGGTCCGGGTAAACGTGGGCAAGGAATCGCGCTGGTGTTGTCGGGTTTGACGATTGCCAATGTGATTGGTGTTCCTGCGGTGACGTTTATCGGTCAGATCGCTGGCTGGCGCATCGCCTACCTCGTTGTTGCGGCACTGTTCGCGCTGACCTGGCTTGCGGTGTGGCTGGTTGTGCCGTTCCAGCCGGGTGACCCAGCGGCGACCATGAAACGAGAGCTGAAAGCATTCAGCCGACTTCAGGTTTGGCTGGCGCTGGGTATTGGCGCAATCGGATTTGGTGGGTTCTTCGCCGTGTACTCGTATGTTGCGCCGGTTGTCACCGACGTGGCGGGACTGGACGCGTCCACAACACCGTTTGTGCTGATCGTGCTGGGGCTGGGTATGACGCTAGGCAACTTCGTGGGCGGTCGAGTCGCCGATTGGAAGGTGATGCCGGGGCTGTTTATCTTCTTCGGTGTGTTCGCGGTGTCGCTGCTGGGGCTTGCGTTGACCGCGCACACCCTTGCCGGGCTGGTGACCTTCCTCTTCCTTGTGGGGGCCGCAGCATCTGCACTGTCGCCGGCGATCCAGACGCGGCTCATGGAGGTTGCCGGTGACAGTCAGACGCTTGCCGCTGCCGTCAACCACGCCTCATTGAACCTCGGCAACAGTTTGGGAGCGTACCTGGGTGGTGTCACCATTGCCGCAGGGCTCGGCTACATCTCACCGACTTGGGTGGGGCTGATCCTGTGTGGTCCCGGACTGGCTCTGGCGGTGATCAGCGTTGTTGTGGGTGTGCGCCAGCGCACGGCTTCAGAAAACCGACTTCGTCTCGGTCTGCAACAGGATGCCGTCCTGGATAGCTCGCTTTCGTAGCGCAACTTTGGTTCCCACATCGATGCCCGCGACCCGGTATTTCTCGCGGATGCGTTTGAGGTAGCTTTTCGCTGTCTCTTCAGAGATGCCGAGCTGAAAGGCAACGGCCTTGACCGGCTCGCCGCCGCCGTAAAGAGCCATTACGCGCCGCTCCTGAGCGCTGAGCTTGGGCGCGCCCCCGATGTCGCCCGCGTTCAAGGCCAAATCTAATTCTGCGGAGATAAAAGACTCACCGTTGGCAGCGGAACGGATGGCCTCGGCGATCATACTTGCGTCTTCACTCTTCACCAGATATCCACTGGCACCGGCGGCAAGGGCTTCACGCACCACATTGGGCTCGGAATAGGTGCTCATCAGCACCACCCGCACACCGGTGGTTTTGAGGGTGGAGATTTTCAGTGAGACGGGGATGTTGTCGCGCAAGTCTAGATCGAGCAGCACGACATCAACCGGAAACGCGGGGTGGGTGAGCAGTTCCGGCCACGTCGGCAGGGCCGCCACCATATCAATATCCGTGGCGGCGTTTCGGATCCACTCGGTGAGCGCGCCCAGCAGCATCCTGTGATCGTCGACAATGGCGAGCCGAATCGGGGCTGCTGAAGATGTCACTGTGAAACCTCATAATCCTTGAATTGAAACGGGCTGCTACGAGACGGGGAATGCGTGGTCGGCCGGGTTGTCCACGAGCGCGGCGATGTCGAGCCGCACACTGGAGTTCTCCGTGGAATCGCTGTACCGACCCACCTGGCGGATGGACTCCCAGGTGGCAGGATCGACGCGGTTGCGGGGGATACCTGTGGTGGTAATGACGATTGGTACCGTCATCTTATTTCCCGAGCGACGCTCGGTTGTTGCAGACGCGGCCGGGCCGATGACCAATTGCACCGTGTGCGTAGTGGCTAAGCGTCCAGTGTCACTCACGAGAAGCCATACTGCAGACAGCAGTCCATCCCGTTGAGTGACGTCAAGGAGGCCAGCAAGGCTGTCTCGGTCAGTCAGAGTCACCGACTTGCCGAGGAGGGCTGACTCGGTAACGGCGTGATACAGCCACGTTTCCCGGCGGCCCTCAATAAGGTGCAAGCGCAGTTCAGTCGCTAGAGACGCCGCAACGGACGCGGTGGCAGGAGACAACGGGAGCGATTCGCGGCCCGTTGAGACTGAATCAAGAAGTTCTTCGGCGGCGAGGTCCAGCCGAGCCAACTCTTCCGAGGCAAGCATTCCGACAGCGAAGCGGGGCGCAGAGATGGTGCTTTGCACCAGCACCCGGTCCAGTTCGTGCTGCACCACCCGACGAAATCCCCGCAGCACAAACACTCCGGCGGCAATCGGAAGTACAGCGAAGGTCAGCGTGGTCAGCTGAGCGGGAACCGTCTCGGCGGTCAGCGGAGTGGTCGCCACAATGGCGCAGAGAAGCACAACCCCCAGGATCACCGCTGGAGCGAGCAGTTGCCGCGCACTGCGGAGGGTCAGTTGCAGCAGCAGGCTGAATCCGGCTGAGACGGAGGCGGTGGCGTACTCGCCAACATTTCCCAGCGACCAAATTGCGCCAAGGTCGAGCACAACCACTCCCGCAAGCAGCAGCAGGAATACCCCGTAGCTCCAGCTCGGCGCGCGATCCCCTTGCGCCGACAAGAACACCACCGAACCGGTCAAAGTTGCAATATAGATTACCCACGCAGCTACCCCAAGCATGGGGCTGGGGTAACTGTCCCAGCGTGAAGCAAAAAGGATCAGCCCATACATCGCCTGAACGGTGCACAACACAACCGCGCCGCCAGCGAGGTACCCGGTGCCGAGTGTGGTCGCGTACTCGGTGGCGCGCACGCGCGGATTCACTTGGGAACCTCCAGAACCACCGTGGTACCGGAGCCCTCACTGGAGAATAGGCGGGCATTGCCGCCGACCTCTCGAAGTCGCCCCAGCACGGAGTCCCGAAAACCCAGTCTGTCCTCGTCAACACCTTCCAGGTTGAACCCAACTCCGGCGTCGGTGACCATGGCTCGCACCGTTGTCTCGTCGTCGGTGATCGTGACATCCGCTTGGCTTACTCCGGAGTGCCGTCGCACATTCTCCAGGCACTCGGCGAGAGACAACAAGAACGCGTCCAACACTTCGGTCGGCAGCAGTACTTGCCCGGTGCCGTGCCAACTCACCTCCAACCCGATGCGCCCAAAACGTTGTTTGACCGATTCGAGTGTTGTGCCAAGGACGGTGTCAGAGATGGTGGTGGCGCTGTAACTGCCGGACGGCAAAGGCGGTGGAGAAGTTTCCAACCGCAATTGGCGAAGCAACCGAGCGTCATCTGCTGCCTGCTGCTGCAATGCCGCCGGTGCAACACCCACCCCGGAGTGCGCCAACAAGGTGAGAGTGGCGAGCACCGTATCGTGCAGCAACCGTGCCGATTGACGCCGCTGCGCTTCGGTCTCGCTCGCGTGTCGTTCGGCGCGATGGGCTTTGCCAATGCTGTAAATCCGGCGTGAGGCTCGCGGAATGCTGAGGTGCAACACATGGCCCATGAGCGCGCTCAGAATCCAACCGACAGCAATTGAAGCAGCGGATGCCAGCGCGCGAGCGCCGTTGGTTTCGCTCGAATTCACCACCAAGATACTGGCGCAGGCAATGAGCCCGAGCAGGCTCATCCAAGCGATAGTGGGTCGCACGATGAGAGCAAACGAACCCATCGCGACAGCAGCCAACGGCACCAGAGCGGGGGCAGCAGTTACCGATCCGGACAGGGCTACAACGAGCAAGATGGCGAACGAGGACAAGAGTCCCACGCCGAGCCACCGTCGGGCGAGCTGACGGCCGGTCATTACTTGCGCGATGATCAACGCTGCAAAGAGCGGCAGGGCTTCGATGTAGGTGGCGAGTGGGATAGTTCCTGGCACGCTGAGGCTCACCAAGCAAATACCGGTGCCGGTGAGCCCTACGGCGCGGGCACTGCGGTGGAGGAGCCTGTCACGCTCCTTGGCGATGATCTCCATACGGGGACGGCCTATTCCGGGCTCAGCCAACCCTCACGGATACCGTGACGGCGAAGCAGAATGCGGGTGCCCACGTCGATGCCAATTTCGCGGTACTTGCGGCGACCACGTTTGATGTAGGACTTGACGGTTTCTTCCGTCGTTTCCATGTCGTATGCGACCTCTTTGATCGACCGGCCGCCGGCGTACAACACCAGAGCGCGCAACTCTTGTCGGCCGAGACCCGGGTCGGGGGTCGGGGTGAAATCGGCCAGGGCCGCACGCAACGGATCGGACAGGTGCTGTTTGTGCGCTGCGGCAGCGCGGATCGCTTCAACTAGTTCGGTTACCGACTCAGTTTTGGCGACAAAACCGAGCGCACCCGCCTGAAGAGCTGTGGTGATGGAAGCCGTGTCGGCGTGCCGAGAAATTACAACGGTGACGGAACCAATGGCAGTGAGAGCCCGCACCTTGGTGCCAACGGGGATGCCGTCTTCCAACCGCAAATCGAGAACAACAACGTCCGTCGGAAATTCCGGGTGGGTGATCAGTCCGCCCCACGTTGTTTCGCTGGCAACAACATTAATGCCGGTGTCGGGCGCGTTGAGTCGAGCCGTGAGCCCATCAAGTACAAGACGGTGGTCGTCAACGATGGCAACACGGATCAATGCGGGTCGTTCGGTTTGGGTGTCTGGTGAAGCCATGGTGTCCCCCTAATGTCCAGACTACTGATACCAACTGCGCCGTGTGCGAGTTCTCCTCAGGTGTCGAGGAGTTGCCGTAGACAATCTCCCACAATTTTCTCCTCAATGAGGAAGCCATCGTGGCCAAAAGGTGACGATGTGATCACCGCGTCACCGTTCGGGACGATAAAAGGCACGTGCTGGGCGATGGTGTGCTGATGGCCAATGGGGAAGAGCCGGTCGGTGTCGATACCTAGAACAAGAGTGCGGGCCTGAACTTGGCCGAGAGCGTCCGCTACTCCGCCGCGGCCGCGGCCAATATCGTGGGAGCTCATGGCTTCCACCAGGGTGATGTAGGTGTTTGCGTCGAAACGGCGGGTGAACTTGTTGCCGTGAAAGTCGAGGTAACTCTCTACGGCATACCGTCCTCCGCCGCCGAGCGGGGTGACTCCGCTTTGCCAGGTGCGTTCGAACCGGTCGTTGAGCTCGCCGGGGGAGCGGTAGCTGAGAAGCGCGGACCGCCGTGCCAACGCCAGCCCACGGTGTGGGCCTTCACCATCGGGGGCATCGTAGTAATCACCGTCTGCAAAAGCCGGGTCCATTCGGATGGTGTCAATTTGCACCGAACCCAAGGCGATCTGGTCGGCATTGGTGAGCTCAGGAGCTGCAAGAACTGCAAGGCGTTGAACGCGATCCGGGTATTCGACCGCCCATTCGAGGGCGTGCATTCCGCCCATAGAGCCACCAATGACGGCCGCCCATGTGGTGATACCAAGTCGGTCAGAGAAACGCACCTGGGCCAAAACCTGATCGCGGATCGTAATAAAGGGAAAACGCGCCCCCCACTCCGTCCCGTCGGGAGCGTGGGAGGACGGACCGGTAGTGCCCTGGCAACCGCCGAGCATATTAGGTGCAACAACAAACCATTTGGTGGTGTCGATGGCGAGCCCGGGGCCAACCACTCCACTCCACCACCCAGCTGTGGGGTGTCCGGGGCCGGCGGCACCGGCAAGATGACTGTCGCCGGTGAGCGCGTGGAGTACAAGCACGGCGTTGCTGCGGTCGGCATTGAGTTCGCCGAAGGTCTCGTACGCCATCCGCACCGCGGGCAGATGCCCACCGTGTTCGAGCGTCAGCGGGCCAAGGGAGAGGAACTGACGATTACCGGCGGGGTCGCCAATCCGCCACGCGCCCGAGGCGGGCGGCTTGCCGAGAAATGCCCGCGCGTTTGCCTCGGTGATGAATGCGGAGGGAACCGTGTCTTCGGATGTTTGCCAGTCCATGATGTACGCCCAGTATCTCCAAATCTGGAGGTCGGCGTCGCTTTGTTACGCACCGCGACGCCCACACCATCGGGTGTGGGCGTCGCGGAATCTGACGATTAGGACCGCACGGCGTTCGCGCCGACCGCCACACGGGCAGCGGCGAAACCAGCCTCAAGGTCAGCGGTGAGGTCGTCGATGTTCTCGATGCCCACCGAGAGCCGCACAAGCCCGGGGGTCACCCCGGAGGTGAGCTGCTGCTCGGGGCTGAGTTGCGAGTGAGTGGTCGATGCCGGGTGGATGATCAAGCTGCGCACGTCACCAATGTTGGCGACGTGGCTGAACAGCTCAACACTGTTGACCAATGCGCGTCCGGCATCAACACCGCCTTTCAGTTCGAACGAGAGCACCCCACCAACACCCTTTGGCGCGTACTTGTTGGCCGCGGCGTACCAGGGGCTGCTGGGTAAACCGGAGTAGTTGACCGAGGCAACGTCATCGTGGTTTTCCAACCATTCGGCGACCGCTTGCGCGTTGGCAACGTGTCGTTCGATCCGCAGACTTAGCGTTTCAATGCCCTGAATGAGGCTGAAAGCACTGTCGGGGGAGATGGCGGCGCCCAGATCGCGCAGCAGCTGCACCCGGGCTTTGATGATGTAGGCAAGAGGGTCGCCAACTGCCGCCGTGTAGCTGGCGCCGTGGTAGCTCGGATCAGGTTCGGTTAGTCCCGGGAATTTCTCGACGTTTTTGGACCATTCGAAAGTTCCGCCGTCGACGATGACGCCGCCGATGACTGTTCCGTGACCACCCAAGTACTTTGTCGCCGAGTGAACAACGATGTCGGCACCATGCTCAAAGGGGCGAATGAGGTAGGGCGTTGCGATGGTGTTGTCCACGATGAGGGGCACACCGTTTTCGTGTGCAACAGAGGCAACGAGAGCAATGTCGAGCACGTTGATCTTCGGATTGCCAATGGTCTCAGCGAAGAACAGTTTGGTGTTCGGACGCACCGCTGCCGCCCACGCTGCCGCATCGTCTTGGTCTTCCACAAAGGTGGTCTCGATGCCGAGCTTGGCGAGCGTGTACTTGAACAGATTGTAGGTTCCGCCGTAGATCGAAGACGAAGAGACAATGTGGTCTCCCGCCTGCGCGATGTTCAAAACAGCGTAGGTTTCTGCTGCCTGGCCGGAAGCGACGAGGAGGGCAGCGCTGCCCCCTTCTAGCGCTGCGACGCGCTCCTCAACAACGGCCTGGGTGGGGTTCTGAATGCGGGTGTAGATGTTGCCAAATTCAGCCAACGCGAAGAGGTTCTTGGCGTGGTCGGCGTTGTTGAAAACGTACGAGGTCGTCTTGTAGATCGGTGTTGCCCGCGCGTTGGTGGTCGGGTCTGGTGCTGCACCAGAGTGCACTTGCTTGGTTTCGAACTTCCAGTCGCTCATGATGGTCTCCTCGAAATCTTGGGTGGGTGTTCATCCCACGTGCCGAGCCTAAGAATGGTTGCAGCGGCGGGCAAGAGCGCCGGACACAGAACGTAATGAAGAATTAGTTGACAATGTCAACTAGTTGTGTGAGAGTAGTCCGTCGTGTCATCCGCCGTTGACAGATTCCGGGTCGCCGCGAAAGGACCACTGAGAATGTCAGCAACCCCCTCCCCATCCACCGGTCAGAGCGCCGCAGGTGCCGCAATGCCTCCGGCTGATACGCGTGTACCTCGCCGTGCCTGGCAGGCCCTCGTTGTGCTGCTCGCCGGCATGTTTATGGCGCTACTCGACACCACCATTGTCAACGTTGCGCTGCCAACCATCCAGGTGGAGCTCGACGCGTCGGAAGCCACCCTGTCGTGGATCATTTCCGGTTACGCTCTCGCGTTTGGATTGGCATTGATCCCCGCCGGGCGAGTGGGGGACCGCATCGGCCACAAGTGGGTGTTCATCACCGGACTGAGCCTGTTCACTCTTGCCAGCCTTGCCTGCGGTCTTGCTCAGAACGATTTTCAGCTCATTATCGCTCGCGTCGCCCAGGGGCTAGCTGGCGGAATGTTTGTGCCGGCTGTTACTGCGGTCATCCAGCTGATGTTCCCTCCCATGTCTCGCGGAAAAGCGTTCGCCATTATGGGTTCGGTTATTGGGGTTTCCACGGCCCTTGGTCCCATCATCGGTGGCCTTATTATTGAGGCGTTTGGTGAGCAGAACGGCTGGCGTTTGGTGTTCTGGGTGAACCTGCCCATCGGAATTGTCGCCGTTATCGCGGCCATCCTGCTATTGCCAAGCGGAGCGGAAGCTCGCGCCAAAGCTGGCATCGACTGGGTTGGCCTTGTCCTGTTGTCTGCCGGATTGGTCGCCCTTCTGGTTCCCCTAATCGAAGGTCAGGATCAGGGCTGGCCCGCTTGGACGTTCATCACCCT
>DASYMY010000181.1:0-9134 GCA_036008825.1 Glaciihabitans sp. | reverse complement strand
TACCCAACGGCAGACCTCGTTCACAGTGGGGGAAGAGTGGCTAGGCCAGTTCGACGTCGCGGGGCGCGAAGATAAATTCGCGCATGGCCACCGGGTTCGCGGTGGCATCGCGATACTGGCCCATCAGCGCGGCGTTCGAATCGTATTGAGGTCCTTCGCGCAGCTGGGGAACGTGATGTAGCGCGAAGACGCGGCCGGTGTGGCGACGCGGTGGTTCCCCCAGCAGTGTTTCGTGGGCCACGTTCCAGGCGGCGTCTTCAAAACCCCACCCGCGGAAGCGTTCGTCCTGGCCGCCGTGACTCCACCAGGTGGCGGGGGTGGTCACATATACGCCTGAGCAGGCGCCTTTGATCAGTTCAAAGTCGCACCCGGCCGGGTCGAGCCCTGACATTAGTTGTGCTGTGCCCTGAGCGCCCATCCACCGGTATTCGGTGTACGGCAGGTGCACCAGTCCGGAGGATGCCGCTTCCGCGATGGCCGCTCGCAGCGGCTCCAACTCCGGAATCGTGTCTGCGTCATTGATGACAACAACTTGGCCGTCATCGTCGACGGACCGAATCCCCAGGTTTCGGCACTGAGCCAGATTAAAGAGCACGTCCGGCGAGTCAACCGTGCGGATTTCCACATCGGCGAAATGTGTGGTGTACCAGGCGACAACAGCGTCGAACGCGGCCTGACGTGAGGGCTGGGGCCGCCACGGGATAACAACTGTGAGCATTAAGTCCGTTCCAGATTTGAAGTGACCTGCTGGCCGGATCAGCTGCAGTTCACGGGTCGGCTGCCGGGTGATGTGCACCCGCAGCAGGCTTCGATGTTCCAACCGCCGACCGGCCACAATGGGCAAGAATTGGAGAAGGACACTGAGTAGCGTACCTGCCGTAGTTGAACTGTAGGAACGGGCATTCTGACAGCGCAATCGTGTGCCCAATGAGGGCTGTGGCGGCCGTCGCCGGTAGTGTCATGGACGTGGAGAGTAAACCGGAGATCGTCGTCGAGCAAGACAGTCAGATGCTGTCCGACTTTGTTTACACCGCTGTGCGGGATGCCATCATTCAGGGCAGGTACGGGGCAGGGGAACGTCTGCGTGAACGCGACATTGCTGCTGAACTGAACGTGTCCCGGGTGCCGATTCGGGCAGCGCTTCCACGTCTGGAGGCAGCCGGGTTTGCCCGCATCCTTCCGCGCCGCACGGCCGTGGTCACCCACATCACCGTGCGTGATGTCGAAGAACTGTACGACCTGCGCTCCGTGTTGGAGCCGCTTATCGCGCAGACCGCCGCCCGCCGTGTTGCCGCCGGGATAAGCGCTGCGAAGCTGAACGCGGCGTGGCAGGCGGCTGACGAGGCGCTGGGCCGCAGCGACTATGTCGCTCTCAACACCTCGAACGCGCAGCTGCACCACGAGATAGCGGCGCTCGCGAACAACGCTCTGCTGGATCGCACACTCGAACCGCTAACGGAGCGCAGCAACCGGCTTAACGCGGTCACCATTTCCAGCGACCCCACGACACGGCACGGGGAACACACCGCTCTGGTCTCCGCCATCGTCGACGGGCACCTCGAGTTGGCGCGAGCCAGCGCCTACACGCACGTGGAATTGGGACGGCAGAGAACGCTTGCCGCTCTACCGTCCCACCCGCATTACAGCGCCCTTTAACCCAGCCGGTTACACCCGGATCCGGTCAGGCAACATCGCCACCATCGCGGCAACGGCACTGGGAATTGGTTCAACAATTGCTATTGCCAACGCTCCCGCGAGCTCACGCGCAGAATCGCTGAGTGGCCCACCGCCGATGATGACCGCCTCGGCACCATCCAGTGCCGAGCATTGCTGCACCGCCGAGCGCAGTTCACGAAACTGCCTCTCCGCGTCAGCGGCCAACACCGTGGGCCCACTCACGGTCAGCCGAAGCCCCGTAAACTGTTCGGCCGCACTGTGGGCGGCCACTAACTCACGCAAACTATCCGCA
This sequence comes from Glaciihabitans sp., assembly GCA_036008825.1. Taxonomy (GTDB): domain Bacteria; phylum Actinomycetota; class Actinomycetes; order Actinomycetales; family Microbacteriaceae; genus Glaciihabitans. Next base: position 7,165 of record DASYMY010000181.1, on the reverse strand, counting down.
AGTTCATCGGTACTGGTCGCCATCCCAAATCGGCGCCCGCCGACTGCGGCCGCTCGCACGGCCGCCTCCCCAATCCCAATGACGGGAATCGCAAGCTCCGCGCGCAACGCCGCCACCCCGGGATCCCCGATTGCGCCAACGATCACCCCAACAATCGAGTCATCCGCCGCTTCGTGAACACAGTTGACGACATACGTGGCGGATGCCTCCAGCGCGTCTGGCTCAACAATCATCGCGGGGCCGGTACTGACGGTGTGACCGCGCAGCTCGTATCCGGTTCCGCGAAGGTACTGCCTCGCGCGGTCGGTCATCATCTCGGTGGTCGCGGTGTTGGTGTTGGGGTTGATCAGAAGGATCACACCGCGTTCGACGCTGGGGGAGGTGGGCACTGCTTAGATCTCTTCTTCCATGGGGCGACCAACGGTCTCTTTCGGGAACTGCACTGCGATGGCGCAGATCACAAAGAGGCCAGACAGTACGGCGAACATTCCGCCCACTCCGAAGTTCTCCAAGACCGCACCAGCGATCAGCGGGAAGAGTCCACCAGACAATGAGCCGAGGGCGAGGATGATCGAGGTTCCCAACCCACGAATACGGGTGGGGTACTGCTCGGGAGCGAACAGCCAGATGGTGGTGTTCAGGATGATGACAGAAAAGTTGAACAGCGCGCCAAAGAGCAGAACCAGCGGGATGGTGGTGGCGGCGAATCCGAAGCCTAAGGCTGCGCCAACGCCCAGGATGGCGCCTGCGGTGAGGGTAATCTTGCGCGGAATTCTTCGCGACAGGAATGCGGCGGTGATGGCGCCGATGAGGCTACCCGACTGCATGATGAGGGTGTACCAGAGTGCACTGGTGATGCTGAAGCCCCGTTCGGTGAGAATTACCGGAATGAGGGTCAGCATCGAGATCTGTGCCGCGTACGACATACATACGGCAACACCGAGTGCGAGGGTGGTGCGCAAGTACTTGCCGCGGAACACGGTGGTCCAGTGCGCTTTCTCCGCTACCTTCTCCGCCAAGGCGCCGTCGGCGACCAGGTAGGTTTCTTCGGTGGCGAGAGGCTTGGTCAAGTTGTTCTGCGCGAGACGGTTGATCACGGTGTTCGCTTCAGTGATTTTGCCGTTCGCGGCCAGGTAACGAGGGGACTCGGGAAGCGCCCGGCGGTAGAAAACCACCAGCAGGGCCGGAACAACCAAGATTCCAAAGATCCACCGCCACCGGTCGTCACCGGAGAAGCTGGCGTAGACAATCACGCCAAAGAGCGGAGCAAGCATATTGCCGAGGCCGGCTGCGGCGACGTTGATTAGGCCAACGGCGGTGCCGCGGTTTTTGGCGGAGAAGAACTCAGCCATCATGATTACCGCGGTGGCGATCTCACCACCCAGCCCCAGTCCAACGATAAAGCGGGCTACCACCAGGAAGGTGTAGTCGGGCGCGATAGCGCATAGCAGCGAGCCAACGCAGAAGATGATGAGGTTGAAACCCAGCAGGGCACGTCGTCCCACCCGGTCCATCATGATTCCCGCAAGAACGCGACCCAGCGCAACCGCCGTGAAGGTGGCCGTGTTCAGAAGCCCAATCTGGGTGGGCCCGATGCCCCAGTCTTCAACCAGAACCGGACCGGCAATTCCCACCGTGTTTTGCTCGATGGCATCGAAAAACACGCCGAGCAGAATCATGACGACGATGCTGATGTGAGCACCGGTTACGCCGATCTTCGAGTACGCGCTCTCGATCTGATCAGACAGCGTCTTGGGTGGCTGCAGAGTGGAGCTCATCGGTATGGCCTTCCTGAATGCACTGAGGTATGAAATGGGCGCGCCGAAGTACGTGACACAACGCCGCGAAAGTGGACATACACAGAGCACGGAGAGACAGCGGATGCCGCGACCTGCGAGGGAGATTCCCTGCCAGCAACGCTAGGCCGCGAGTGGCCCTGCGGTGTTTCCGAAATGTAACGGGGATGTAAAAAAGCGCGTTCTGGCATACCAAAACACACCTTGCACGCGAGCTGAGCTATTTCACGATGCAGCGGCAGCGATTTGGTATACCCAATCGCGTCGGACTGTCAGCGCCGTCCGCGCAGAAAATAGACAATTGGGCCGATGTAGTTGACCGCGATGACAAACGCCCAGGCAGTTTTAGGTCCTTTCACCTGCGCGGCTGGCCGTCGGGCCAGGTCTACCCACGCGGTGACCGCCAACGTCAGCTGAACTGCCCCAGCAAGCCAGAACGCGGGGTTGCGTAGCATCCGCCGTGAAGATTTATGCGACATCAGTTTCTCCTTCTCCTGCGCTTTCGATCGTGGCACGATCGTCAAGCGAATTCGAGGGGTGAGTGTCGCGTTAGTGCGCGCTCTGGGGCGCTAACGGTGCAGTATCCGTGCGATCTTGTGCGGGCGTGTGGTGTTGGTGTTGCCTGACGGGGTGAACTCGGCATCCATTGGCTGAAACGCTTCGCCCGTGTACTGCTCTGCGAAACTGCGCTGTGCATGAGGTGACCGCGACAGGTAGTCGAGCCGTCCCAATTGATTGCGGTATGCAAATTCGCTTGTCGGTCGGTGCAGCAACTCGGTCATTCCTTGAGAAAACTGTTGCACGCGCCACTGATGAGCCATTGCTGCGGCTGCATAGCCGGCGAGACTGTCATCAGCGCCGGCATAGTGATCGGCAAATGCCGTCGCCAGTAACCGCACATCGGCAATAGCCGCGTTGAGCCCTTTTGCTCCGGTTGGCGGAACGATATGAGCGGCGTCTCCCACCAGAAAGAGTCGTTGAAAGGCGAACGTTGGGGCGACGTAGCTGCGCAGTGGCACGGTGGTTTTATCGGTTATCTGACCGGTGCGCAACGACCATCCTGGCACCTCCAACCGGGTTGCCAATGCTTCCCACACGCGATCATCGGGCCAGTGCTGGATGGTATCGGATGGGTCAATCTGCAGGTAAAACCGAGAGACCTCGGGTGAGCGCATGGAATGGAGGGCGAAGCCGCTGTTGTGCAGGGCGTAAATGAGTTCCGACGACGACGGTGCGACGTTCGCGAGGATGCCCAACCAGGCGAACGGATAGGTGTGGTGACTGCCAGTACCCATAGACGCGGGCAATAAGGTGCGACTGAGGCCATGGAATCCGTCTGCGCCCACCACAAAATCTGCGCTGATGGTCACATCTCCCCGCGAAGTGGCTAACCGCACCTCGGGGTGGGCGGTTGCGAGGTGGTGCACCGACACATGTGTGGCGTTGTACACAATGTCGGAGTTGTTGGTTGTGTGCGCCAGAGAGAGGTCGTGCATCACATCTCGCTGGCTGTAGAGAGTGATGGTTCGGCCAACCAGGTCGGCGCAATCGATACGGTGTCGTACCCCGCCTGCCTGCAGGTTCACGCCGGAGTGAACGATGCCTTCGGAGGCAATTCGTTCGCCGAGCCCAAAATGGGTCAGGGTTTCTACCGAAGACTGTTCCAGAACCCCAGCACGCTGCCGATTGAGCACATGGTGGCGCGACGCGCTCTCCACCACAATCGACGACACGCCGTGAAGTCGCAGCGCCCAACTCATGAGCAGACCTGCTGGCCCCGCCCCCAAGATGGCGACGTCGGTGGTGCGACGGGTCACGGTGTGCTCCTCCCTGAACGGACGGTATGCCCATTGTTGGGGAGAACCACAGAGTATTCGTCACCTGTGGAGAACTCGTGGGATTACGGGGTGGACTCGCCAAGAAAGCGCATGGCCTCTTCTCTGAAGTGCCGAGAGGTGGGTGCGTTGAAGTGGTTGCGACCGGGAATCTCGAAAAACTCTCCGTCCGGCGTTGCTGTGGCGAGGGTGCGCGAGGCGCCCAGAATTTTGTCCTCACTTCCGGTGGCGAAGAGGACGGGCTGGGTCGGAGCGTTACCGGCGTGGGGCTGTGGCCCTCCCCGCATTCCCTCAACGAGCGATACAAGCGCGGCGAGGTCGTTGCCGCCAATGCCCGAAGCCATGGCGAGGTAGGCGGCGGTGAGACGGTCAGTGACAGGGGCGCCGTTCTCGATATGGTTGCGCGCTTCTTCCACCACAAAGCGGGTCAGCGGGTCACCGTCGGGAATTCCGCCAAGCACTGCGCGTGTGATGCGACTGGGCATCTCGCGAGCGGCGTGCCAGCCAACACGTGCGCCGAGCGAGTAGCCGACAAAGTCCACCTCGTCCAGCATGAAGGTGTCCAGCACGCTCAGAACATCGGCCACCAATGCTTCCATGGTGTACTCGGCGGGGGAGTGAGGCTTGTCGCTGGCACCGTGACCGCGTTGGTCAATTAATATCACGTGGTATCCGGCACGAGTGAGATCGCGAACCCATCCCGTGGAGTGCCAGTTAAGCAGTGCGCCGGAAGCGAATCCGTGCACCGCTAGCACGGTGGGGTCATCCGCATTTCCGAATTCGTAGGTGGCTATCTTGACGTTATCCGGCGAAATAACTGCGCGGGCCGGGGGGATAGGTGGCGTAAGCATCACGTCTATTCGACCACGCCCGACGACCCAATAAATTCATGTGTTTGCATCGTTAGCGGAATTCGTAAACGGTATGAATCCTCATGTTTGGCGGTGGCGCAAACAGCGCATTCACCAGCGATTTTGAACTTCCGTGAGAGTGTGTCACCCTCGCTTTGTTACCCTTGTTTAGGGGACGGGGAAGGTCATGTGCGGATGGTGGGACAACGCAGACAGATGCTGGTGGTCCCGCGTAACCATTTTCAGGTTCTCGCACTCAGCCGAACAGAGTCTTTGGTCACCACTGGTGGACAGACCGTTCCGATGAACTCTCCGCATTCTCGGCCGCGCGCAGCCGTGCTGGTCCCGTCAGTCTCTCGCCCGTACGACCCATCACCTCTATTGATCCCCCAGTTACAGGAGCACCGATGAGCACGCCCGACACCGAGCCAGAGCGCCCACGACGCGGAGGCGGCAAAGGGAAAAACGCGACGCCGAAAGCAAAGCCCGCAGGAGCGCCGGCCAACGCTGCGCGAGCCAACACGGTGCAGTCGCGGGTCCGTAACAAACCACGTCCGGCGATCATCGCCCTCGCCGTCGCGCTCATCATCGTCTCTGGGCTCGCCGCTGCCTGGATTTACACCACCAACGGCAACACCATCACCGTCTACAAGGCCGCGACGTCCATCGCCCGCGGTGATGTAATCGAATTCGCCGACTTGTCCGAAGTTGAAATAGCTGCTGGGCAACCCCTTCCGTCGTACCTCGTCGCCGACCGCGAGGGTGTCGAGGGGAAAACGGCTTCGGTCGACATCCCCGAAGGAACGCTGATCTCGCCCAACAACATTTCGTCGGAAACCGGGCTCCCCGAGGGGCTGTCGATTGTTGGAATCTCCTTGTCGCCCGCCCAACTTCCGATGTACCCGCTGGTCGATGGCGACCCAGTGCGTCTTGTCGATACCCCTGTCAACCAGGGCGACCCGCCCGCGACTGCGCCCGAATCGATCAGCGCCACAGTGGTGCGTACGGAAGTCGACAGCGTGTCTGGTGACACTTTGGTTGCCGTATCTGTCGATTACGACAAAGCTGCCGACCTTGCCGCCCGTGCTGCAACAGGCCGTGTTGCCCTGGTTTTGGACGCTCTACCTCAGAGCACCGACGACCAGGAGGACTAAGGGCCATGTCAACGATCCTTGCCATGAGTGTTGCCGGATCACCCGGCGTTACCACCACGGCGTTGGCCCTGACGCTCAGCTGGCCACAATCCGTCATGCTGATTGAAGCCGACACCTCGCGCTACAGCAGCGTTTTGCCAGGGTACTTTCGCGGACAGGTCGCTCACGCACGTGGTATCGGTGAACTCCCCGTAGCCAGCAACAACAGCGGCTCGCTTGATATCAATCAGGTCTGGGCACAAACCATCAGCCTGGTCGAGGAAACAAATGACGGCCCCGAGCGCCGATTGGTTCCCGGATTCCGCGACCCCGCAATCGCCAGGGCGATGGACCCAGTCTGGGGGCACCTCGGAACCGCCGCGTCCAGCTTTGAGGGCATGGGAATGGACGTTATTTTCGACGCGGGTCGGTGGAACACCAACGACAGCCGCTCCTCAATCTTGCGAATCTGTGACGGCGTGATTATCGTCGCTCGTCCCACGCTGCCCGACATTGTGGCCCTGCACAAACGCCTCCCCACCATTCGCACAGAACTAGCCGTCGGTGGCCGGGAAGACAACATCACCCTGCTTCTGGTGGAGCAGCCGTCGGGCCCGCAATTGTCCTCCGCCGAGATTAGGAAAGCGGTGGGCATTCAGCGCACCGAGCGTCTGGCCTGGGACGACAAAACGGCGTCGATTTTCTCCCACGGTGAGCCCGGGATGAAGCGGTTCGAGAAAACCAAATATGGACGCACCCTGCTCCCCGCGATTGAGACCATTCGCACTCAACTCGCCGAGCAACGTAGCCGCCTGGACCAGAACCGCGATAAGGAACGGGACGCACGACGATGACACAGTCGGAACCAACAGAAACTCCCTTGGACTTTGACGCACTTCCGTTGTTCGCTGAGCCGGTGGACGAAACCACCCCGCGGGTTAGCCCAGGCCAACACCGCGCGGTGGCGGAACACGATCGCGCTCTTCCGGTTGACGTTCCAATGACCGTCACCACCGCGCCGGCCGATACCCTCACCACCGACTTTTCGTCCTCAACTGTCCGCACAACAGCGCCGACTGTCACCGGTGTTCCGGCCTTCAGCCCCGACGCTCCGACCACTACCGCGCCGTCGCACTCCGCCCAGGAAGCCACCGTCAAGCGAGACGCCGTCCAGCGCGGAGAGCTCGACTGGGCCATGGTGAATGCTTTCCGGGCCGACGTCTCCAACCGACTGTCTACCGCTATCGCGGCCGATGACACCCTCGACGGTGAGGCGCGGCTCGAAGTTGGCCGTAGCCAAATTGTTCAGGTCACCCGAGACCACGTTGACGCTCTCGTTCGGCAGGGGCGCGATCCTTGGGACGAAAACCAGATCCTGCGGATGCAGAAAGCGATCTACGACTCGCTGTTCCGACTGGGGCGCCTCCAGCAGCACGTTGACGACCCTCGGGTCGAGAACGTGATGGTCTTCGGGCACGACAAGGTGTACGTCGACTACGGCGGGGGCAAGATTGAGCAGCGCCCACCCATCGCCGACTCCGATCAGCAAC
>DASYMY010000180.1:0-4947 GCA_036008825.1 Glaciihabitans sp. | reverse complement strand
TGAAGGCAAACGCCTGGGGCGAGTAGTAGTTCTGTCCCACCCAGTTGCCCACAATAAACACAAGTGCGACCGTCCAGACCCACTGTGAGTTGCGAGAGAACACACGGGCGATAGCCAGGACGAGTACCACACCAATGAGCGCGAATCCCACTTCTGCCCATGCCGCATAGTCGACCGGGTTGGGGTAGCCGATGGCTTGTCCCAAAAATGCGCTTGTTGAGAAGAACCCGGGCCACCGGTTGTAGAGGTCGATTTGTGGGTCGACGGCGCCGTTGGCGTCGATGTAGCTGGTTACGGCAATGTGCTTGTAGATCCACGGCAGCCGAGGTGCCTCTTCGACCAACCCAGCAGAGCCATAAAGCATCACCACCAGGCTCGCAACAGACGCGCTCATCAGGCCAGTGGGAAATTGGAATCGCACAACCGAACCAATACACAGCACAGCAGCCAGAGCAACGCCGATGTACCAGGTGGCCGGAAATTCTGGCAACAAACCCCATTGCCCGAGGTCGTCGGTTGACGTGCGGGCAAGAGAAATCAGCCACAGTGTAATTGCCCCAACGAGGACACCCCATGGCCAAAGTCGGGCCAGGCGGCGAGATGGATTGAGAGCGGAACGTGGCGTTGCAGCCACGTGGACTGGCGCCGACGCTGCCGGAACAATCAGCGACACTGAGGCCACCACCAGGACACACACGGCAACAGGAAGCGGGTACCACCACTGGGTCCACACCATAATCACGCTGGCTAGCGCCGCTATCGTCCCGCTACTGACCACAACTAGCGCGACACGCGCGGCACGCTCCGGAACGGCAACGTGCCGAATAAGCGCCCATCCGGGGACCAGTAGCCATGCTGTCAGCACAATAAGGGCACGCACCGGCCCCGGCGCCTCGATCGCAATAACTAGCGCCGCAAAAAGGCCGAGAGCCGCAATTAGCCAGGACCGTTTGCGCGCGAGCGGAGGGGTGGAGGCCACCTCAGTACTGGTAGGCAAATACTCCCCCGCTGCACCGGGCAGGGTGGTTGTGGTCGAGGATGCAGGGGCTGCGGTTCGTGCGATGAGCGGCATGCCAGGATTCTAGGGATTACCGCAATTCCCGATAAAAGTTGTCCCCAACCTGCATTCCAGAGCTGCGCAAACCCGCAACGGCTGTGATGGAGCTAACCCTCAGACGCGTACCGGCTGACAAACGCGCGCAGGATCTTTGCCGGTTCCGTGACTTCGGATGAGGCAATTGCGGCCATCACGCTATCGGTAGATTCCGGATCAAAGTACCCGTTGTCGCGGTAGATCCTGAGCCTGGTGATGATGCTGGTGCGTGTGAGCTCGGGATGAAACTGGGTCGCGTAGACGTTCGCGCCGACTCGGAACGCTTGGACGGGACACGTCTGGCTTGAGGCGAGAAGGGTGGCCCCCTCGGGAAGCCGGGTGCATGCTTCCTTGTGTCCTACAAACCCGTCGAATGACTCACTTACCGTTGCAAATAGCGGGTCAGCGACCCCGTCAGGTGTGAGAGAGATACGAACCGGTCCTGCGGGCTCCGAATACGTCGAATCGACAATTCCATGCAGGTGCGTTGTGAGAAGTCCGATGCCGTAGCAGGCACCCATAAAGGGATAATCCTCCTCGATAACAACGTTCAGAAGTTCGCCGAGTTCACTCTCGACCCGTAGCTGGGTTGCCGTTTTATCCGTGAGCGGATCACTCGCGTTAAAGGGGCTTCCGCCGACGATGATGCCCGAATACTCCGCGAGACTAATCGGGGGCATAGGTGCCTTTTCCAGGCGAATTCGCACCAATTGCTGCTCGGTCAGGTGACAGGCATCAAGGAACCCTGCATATTCGTCATCCGCCGCTTCATCCTCGGCACGGGTAGCGAGTAAGAGGAAGGGCTTCACGCGCCCATGTTAGTGGTCACGGCTGGGCTGGGACCTTTGACCCTACGCGCCGGTGCGGGGCCAGCGCACGATGAAAGGCACCTGGGCTAAGAGGAGTCGGTATGTACGCGAACGTGGGAGATCGAATAGTGATTCGCAGCCCCCAGCTGAAAGGTCATGTACGCGATGGGGAAATTGTGGAGATTCACGGTGACCACGGCGCACCACCGTATCTAGTGCGGTGGTCCGATACCGGACACGAATCGCTTCTGTTCCCCGGACCCGATGCTTCTGTGCAGCACTTTGAACACGGGGTCTCGGTGGACTGATGGATTCCACCGAGCCGGCGGGCTAGGTGTTGCGGGGCTAGGTGTTGCGGGGCTAGATCTGCGCGTCAATGCCCTCGACGCGTTGCTCCGATACCCCTGGAGTACCCGCGATGTTGACCATCCAGTGAATACCGAACTTGTCGACACACATTCCAAAGATGTCTCCCCAGGGCGCCGTTGAAAGGGGCTCCACCTGGACACCGCCATCGACGAGCTTTTCCCAATAGCCTCGTAGCTCTGATTCAGAGTCACCGCCGAGGGAAATAGAAATATTGTCGCCCACCGTGTAGTCCATGCTTGCGGGGGTGTCCGCTGCCATGAGATTCAGCCCACCAGGGGTCTTGAGCGCGCCGTGCATGATTTTGTCTTTTTCGGCCGCATCATCGCTGGCGTGAAAGTCTTCAAACGTGCTGAGCGAGAGTTCACCACCAAAGACTGAATGATAGAACTCGAGCGCCTCGCGAGCGTTATCACGGAAGCTGATGTACGGGTTCAATTGCGTTGGCATTGCTGAGACTCCTTTGAGCTGTAACACGACCGCGCGTGTCCGTGATCCGCATTCTTGTCTTGATTATTCCCGCTGGGACTTCATGAGGGGAAGACCCGTCACCGTGATGACGACGCCATTGCCTTGGCCTTGAGATGCTCATACTCTTCCGCCGTGATCGCTTCCGAATCCAGCAGGGCCTTGGCTTGTGCGATTTCGGAACTTGGTCCGCTTCCAGCTGTTTGACGAATGTAATCGTTGGTGGCTTGACGGGTTTGTTCGGCGTACGCATGTTGACGTTCGGCCATACCCTTTCCCCTCCCGATCAGATACACGAGAGCGGTGAAGAATGGCACCCAGACGAGGAAGATTATCCAGACCGCCTTGAGCCACCCGTTCAGTGAGCGGTCGCGAAAGAGGTCGGTAAGGATGCTCACCAGAATCATCAGGTAGGCGACAAAGGCGAAGATAATAAAGGTGGTCCACAGGATGTCCCAGAACTCTTCCATGGTGCAACGTCCTCTCGTAGTGGCCTCGCCGGATCGATTCGGCAATCGCGTTGGCGATTTGGGCCTCGGAATCGACCTTGGCGCAGGTACCGTGAAGTGGCCGCCACTCGACGCGAATCTACTGTGGTGCGGGCGCAGAACTCCCCTGCCACGATGAGCGGTCCCGCCGAAATTCTGAAGGTAGGACTCCAAATTGCGAGCGGAATGCTGCGCGGAGCTCAAACGATGAGGCGAAGCCAGAATGGGCGGCGATCTCGGTCATGGTGAGCCCGCGGGAGCCTGGAGCGGTGAGGAGCATCGCTGCCGACTCTGTTCGCCGGTGACAGATTGTGGCCGTCAGGGAAGTCCCGCTGTGTTCGAAAGCGCGCTGGAGGTGACGCAGGGACACCCCCAGCTGTTCTGCAATACGCGTCGGAGTGAGATTGATGTCTCGGTGTTTTTCGTCGATCTGCGATACAGCGCGCGCACGCAATGCAGCGCGCAGGTCATCCACGTCGATGGCCGTGTCGTCGAACTCCAGGAACATTCCAACAACCAGATCCTCGATTGTGCGTTCTGCCACTGCACTACCGATCTTTGTGGGTGCCCAGGCGGAGTCAAAGAGGGAAAGGGCGAATGCACGGAGCGGACCTCCCAGGGAGGTTCCTTCGCGGGGCAGCATTCTCTCCCCTCGCAGCCGTACCCCCCGATCAAGCAGTCGCCCCTGCGGTAGCTCGATGTCCAGACCGCTCGGGGAATCAGGAATTATGTCGCTGATGGCCTCCCGACGGGTTTGTGTGTAGTCCGCAGGGGTTTCAACAAGCGCGTGCTCACCGCGCGCTTCAAGGGGATGCTCTCCCACACCCAAAAGAAAACCGACGTGCACAACACCATTTGGAGTTGCCACCCGCCCGGCGGTTGGTGCAGCTGTCTCGCGCCGCCCGTGAAGTCGGAATGACGATTGCGGAGCCAGAGTGACCCGTGTTTGCCCAAGAATCCGACGTTGTGCGGGGACGGGTGCCGCTGGTTCGGGTGCCGAAATTAGTGTCGACATGTTCCCTCCCAACGTGGTTGCGCGGAAACCCGCTTGCAGAGCGGGGCACTGCCCTGAGACTACGTCGATGCCACGGCAAGGAAAAGGGGGCCAGGCGATGGTGCGCGTATCCGCACGAAACTCACGCCTAAGCGAGGGCACATGTGCGCCACCCATCGAGGCCGAAGGTTCTCGCTCGTTAGCGTCACACTCACCCCATACTGTCCACCGGCCGTTGGTTTGCCGTGGGCTGAGCCCAGATCGGACACAGAGCATGACGGAACACCACGGCGCAAAAGTCATCCCCAGCAGCCCCCTCGTTTCAAGAGAATTTGCTGCGATTCCCTCTCAATTACGAGAGAATCAGGTCGCCGTAGATGTCAGCCCGGTGGTGCCACCCAATATTGAAGTACTCGGAATCTTTGTGGGAATTGATGGCGACGTTCCCGTGGAGGTCGGACTGAACCGCGACACCCTTTTCAACGCCGGCTTCGAATCGAAGGTCGAGCAGACAATTGTCCTGCCGCAGCCGACTGGGCCTTTACTTGTCGCAGTCGGTCTCGGCACGATTACCGACGTCACACCCGCTGAGCTGCGGGCCGCTGCCGCTGCGTTCGCCCGAGCAGCCTCCCGGCACCCGCGTGTAGCCGTGCGAATGCCCGAAGAACTGCGACTCGACGACTTCACGGCCGGTCGCGTAATTGTCGAAGGTGTGATCCTTGCCCGCTA
>DASYMY010000179.1:0-1834 GCA_036008825.1 Glaciihabitans sp. | reverse complement strand
GACCCGGTCTTTGGGCACCACAGCGAATTCTTGCGCTGTGCCGGTGGGGCGTCCGTGTGCGGCAAGCATGACCCACACGCGGTCGCCAACACTCAAGCCCTGAACATGGTCGCCGACGGCGTCTACGATGCCGGCACCATCCTGATTGGGCACAACTTCGTCGAAGGCGAGGGGCTGGCGGTTGCCTGCGCGAGCCTTCCAGTCGGTGGGGTTCACACCGGAGACAACGATCTTGACGCGTACTTCGCCGGATCCGGGTTCTTGGATCTCACGCTCCACCAGATTGAGCACTGACGAGGGGCCGGTCTTCGAATAAGTGATTGCCTTCATGGTTCTAGTCAACCAGCGTCATCGGCGTATTTGTTCCCCTGGGGTGGCTTACTCAGAGGATTCGAACGATCTGGAAGTGACTTGCGACCCGTTGACAGATACCCCCAGGGGGTATACCTTCGGGGTCATGAGCACGACAAACGAACACAACCACAGCGAGCACACTGAGCACACTGAGCATTCAGGGATGGATGACCAAGTGGGGCATTCGGGCCATAACGAGCACTCTGGGGGCGGCGAGCATTCCGGGCATGGCGGACATTCCGGACACGGTGGCCATTCGGGTCACGGCGACCATGTTGGCCAGTTCCGAAGACTGTTCTGGATCATGCTGGTGATGGCCATCCCGGTCATCGGCTTCAGCAGTATGTTTGCGATGATTTTCGGCTACACCGTGCCCGCCGGTCTCGGCTGGGTCTCCCCCACCCTCGGTTTGGTTATGTACTTCTGGGGCGGCTGGCCGTTCCTCACCGGTGCCATCAGTGAGCTGAAGGCCCGCAAGCCCGGCATGATGCTGCTGATTGGCCTGGCCATCACGGTGGCGGCGGGTGCCTCACTCGGGGCGAGCCTCGGACTGCTCGACCACCAGCTCGACTTCTGGTGGGAGCTCGCCTTGCTGATCGTCATTATGTTGCTCGGGCACTGGATCGAGATGCGATCCCTCGCCCAAACGTCTTCCGCACTGGAGGGTCTCGCCGCGCTGCTGCCGGATGAAGCGCAGCGCGTTGTTGAGGCAGGTACCACCCAGGAGCGAGTCGAGACGGTTGCTCCGGCTGATCTCGCTATTGGGGACATTGTTGTGGTGCGGCCCGGTGGCCGGGTGCCCGCCGACGGTGAAGTCGTTGAGGGCACGGCGGATGTGGACGAGTCCATGATCACCGGGGAATCCCGGCCGGTCAGCCGTGGCCCCGGAGAGCGTGTGGTCGCGGGAACCGTCGCCACTAACACCGCCATTCGGGTGCGTATTACCGCGGTGGGTGATGACACGGCTCTTGCCGGCATCGCTCGGCTGGTGACCGAGGCGCAGAACTCCTCCTCCCGCGCACAACGTCTTGCCGATACCGCTGCGGCATGGTTGTTCTGGTTTGCCCTGGGCTCCGCCGTCATCACGGCCATCGTCTGGACGGCGGCGGGGATGCCCGACGCTGCTGTCATCCGCACAATCACTGTTCTGGTTATTGCCTGCCCGCATGCTCTGGGTCTGGCGATTCCGCTGGTGGTGTCTATTGCGACCGAGCGGGCGGCGAAGGGTGGTGTGCTGGTGAAGGACCGACTGGCGCTGGAAACCATGCGTCGGGTCGACACCGTTCTGTTCGACAAAACCGGAACGCTCACCAAGGGTGAGCCGGTGGTGACGCACCTCTTTGCGGTGTCGGGGCGGAGCGAAGCGGAGGTGCTGGGGCTGGCGGCGTCCGTAGAGGGCGATAGTGAGCATCCGCTGGCGCGCGCAATCATCGGAGCGGCCCGGCAACGCGAGATTGCAACGGTGCGGGCCCGCGAGTTT
>DASYMY010000178.1:0-11694 GCA_036008825.1 Glaciihabitans sp. | reverse complement strand
TCGCGCTGCGGCACCTTCTCGACACAGGCAGCGTGCGCCCGGCCTTTGTCGGAAGCGAACAGGCCATTGTGCAGGTTGCGCACCGTCTCGCAGGCGCCCGCACCGCACTGGAGGAGGCGGACGGCGGCCAGCTGATGGCGTTCGAAATGCCAACCATGTCAGCGGAAGCCGGTCGGCTCGCCGGCGAACAAATCCTGGCACTTTCCCCACACGAGCGCCCCGACGCGGTTTTTGCCGCAAACGACCTCCTGGCGTTGGGTCTGCTGCAGGCGTTTACCCACGGCGGGGTGCGCGTTCCAGACGACATTGCCTTGATTGGGTACGACGACATCTACTTCGCGGCCTCCTCGGCGATCCCGTTATCGTCTATCCGTCAACCATCGTGGGAGATGGGCCGTGCGGCCGCTGAACTGCTGATGTCAGAGATTGACGGCGGCACCCCGGACGAGTTCCAGAACGTAGTGTTCCAACCAGAACTTGTTGTGAGGCAGAGCACGCGCCGAAACAACACCGCAACATCCCCCGGCTAGAGTCAGGCTATGGGCGACCTGTTCGACGGATATGGCACAGCGGGCACTCGCACGTCGGGGGCCGCGGCCTTCGACGAGATGTTCTCCACCCCGGGCGTTGCACGCCCCTCGTATAAAGAGATCCACGCGACTCTTGCGAGGATGACGCAAGAGGAACTGCGCGGGCGTACAGACGCCCTAGCCAGCAGTTACCTTGCACAGGGGGTGACCTTTGACTTCGCGGGGGAGGAACGCCCGTTCCCGCTTGACGCGGTTCCCCGTGTGATCGACCAGGCCGAATGGTCCGGCGTTGAGGCGGGCATCAAGCAGCGTGTTACCGCGCTCGAGGCGTTTCTTGCCGACATTTACGGCTCCCAGGCGGCCGTCCGTGACGGAGTTATCCCCGCAGGGCTCATCACCTCATCCAGCCACTTCCACCGCGAAGCCGCCGGTATTGTCAGCGCAAACGGTGTACGCATCCAGGTCAGCGGTATTGACCTGATCCGCGACGAGGCCGGCACCTGGCGGGTTCTGGAAGACAATGTTCGGGTTCCGAGCGGTGTCAGTTACGTCATCTCCAACCGTCGGGTGATGGCGCAAACCCTGCCCGAACTTTTTGTCAGTATGAAGGTGCGTCCGGTCGGCGACTACCCGAACAAACTTCTCGGCGCCCTGCGTGCCAGCGCCCCCGACGGGGTCGAAGACCCCACCGTTGTTGTTCTCACCCCCGGTGTGTACAACTCCGCGTACTTCGAGCACACGCTTCTGGCCCGCCTGATGGGTGTTGAACTGGTGGAAGGCCGCGACCTGTTCTGCTCCGGCGGGCGGGTATGGATGCGCACCACAGCTGGCCCCACCCGTGTCGACGTGATTTACCGTCGAGTTGACGACGAGTTCCTTGACCCGCTGCAGTTCCGCGCCGACTCCATGCTGGGCAGCCCGGGGCTCCTGTTGGCCGCGCGCCTTGGCAACGTCACTATCGCCAACGCGGTGGGCAACGGGGTCGCCGATGACAAACTTGTCTACACCTACCTGCCCGATTTGATTCGGTACTACCTTGGCGAAGAGCCCAAACTGGCCAACGTTGACACTTGGCGCCTAGAAGATCCGCTCGCGCTCGAGGAAGTTCTCGACAGACTCGACGAACTTGTGGTCAAACCGGTCGACGGCTCGGGCGGCAAAGGACTTGTTGTGGGCCCCGCCGCCTCCAAGGCCGAGCTTGCCGCTCTGCGTACTCGCCTTCTGGCTGACCCACGCGGGTGGATCGCCCAACCGGTTGTGCAACTGTCCACCATTCCCACCCTTGTGGACGACGGGATGCGCCCCCGGCACGCCGATCTTCGCCCCTTCGCCGTCAACGACGGCAAAGACGTCTGGGTTCTGCCCGGCGGACTCACCCGAGTTGCCCTCCCCGAGGGCGAACTGGTGGTGAACTCCTCGCAAGGTGGCGGCTCAAAAGACACCTGGGTGGTGGGGCGTGAAGCGCTCCAGGTGTCCCGTCACAGTATTCAGGGGCTCGTCGCCGAGCAGGCCTCCACCCAGTCCATCCCCATCATCAGCTCCGAGCATCTACAGGATCACTCCCCGCTGGATGGGCCCCGCGCTGATCAGGGCGAGCAGCAGCAACAACAGAAGTCCACACCAACACACGCAGGGGGTGACGCCTGATGCTTTCTCGAATCGCAGAATCGCTGTTCTGGATCGGACGGTACATCGAACGTGCGGATGGCACGGCGCGCATTCTCGACGTGCACCTGCAGCTCTTGCTCGAAGACCCGTGGATCGAAGAGGACCTCGCCTGCCGATCGCTGCTCAGCGTCATGGGCAGCGAAATACCGGATGACCGTGAGGTCACCCGCGCCGACGTGCTCGCCATCCTCGCGGTTGACCGAGCGGAACCAGCGTCAATCGCCTACTCACTGGGTGCCGCGCGCGAGAACGCCCGCCGTGCCCGCGAAGTCATCAGCACCGAACTGTGGGAGGCCCTGAACACCACCCGAGCGCGGATGCCCCGCAAAGTCTCTGGCGACAAAGTGCACGAATTTTTTGGGTGGGTGCGAGAGCGCTCGGCGCTCGCCGTTGGAATCATCGAATCGGCCACCAGCCGTGACGAGGCCTGGCTGTTTTTCACCCTCGGCCGCAGCATCGAACGGGCCGATATGACCGCGCGTCTGCTCGCTACCCGTTCTCTCACCGAAGCCAGCGGACCGTCCTGGACCACCATCCTCCGCAGCGTTGGCGCCTATGAGGCGTACCTCCGCACCTACCGCGGAATGCCGAGCGCCAAAAACGCCGCCGAGTTCCTCCTCCTCGATCGACTCTTCCCGCGCAGCATCCTGTTCTCGGTCACCCGCGCCGAACAATGTATGCGCGACATTGAACCGCGCACCGACCGCGTGGGGGTGAGCGATCAGGCTCTGAGGCAGTTGGGGCAGATCCGTAGCGAACTGGAATTCCGCCCTATCGCCGAGATCCTCGACGACCTTCCCCGCCACATGGACAACGTCCAACTGGCCACCAGCGCTGCCTCCGAAGCCATTCGGCAGCGTTACTTCCCCACCAATGCGGCGCCGAGCTGGGTGCGAGAGAACACGTGAACCGACTACGTATCAAACATTCCACCGGCTTTCGCTACGGCGGAGAAGTCACAGCCTCATACAACGAGGCGCGGATGCTTCCCGCCTCGAGTGAAGGCCAGCTTGTGCTGTTCTCCAATCTGGACATCTTGCCGGTGTCCAGCCAGCACTCCTACGTCGACTACTGGGGAACCCGTGTCGCCTCCTTTGAGCTGCTGACCCCCCACAAAGAGCTCACTCTGACGGCCACCAGCCTGGTCGAGGTGCGACCGCGAGTGCACGAGCCGCACCCCATCGGCTGGGATGAACTGGTCGACACCGTTAGCGCAACAACCGAAACGGTTGAGCAGCTCAAACAAACACGCCTAACGGAACCACCCGTTGAAGTGACCGAGCTGGCGCACCGGATTGTGGCTCGCACCACCAACCCCTGTGATGCCGCACTCGAAATTTGTACCGCCATCGGCGAGGCCGTTGAGTACAGGCAAGGTGTCACCGGGGTGCACACAACAGCATCTGAAGCCTGGGCCGGACGCAAGGGTGTCTGCCAAGACATCGCCCACCTGGCTCTCGGTGCGCTGCGCTCCGCCGGAATCCCCGCCCGATACGTCTCCGGGTACCTGCACCCACTGCCCAACGCCGCCATCGGCCAAACCGTTGCTGGCGAATCCCACGCCTGGGTGGAGTGGTACTGCGGCGACGGCTGGCGCGGGTTTGACCCCACCAACCTGATCGACATCGGCGACCGTCACGTTGCCGTTGGCTATGGCCGCGACTACAACGACGTTGCCCCGCTGCGTGGTGTGTATGCAGGCCCCTACGGGTCACAGCTGTTCGTTAAAGTCGAAATCACCCGCGAAGCCTAAACCGCTCAGAGCGCAACAATCAGTACTGATAGAACAGGTCTCGAGGTGCCTGGAGGGTCTCGATAACGTCGGTGCCCTCACCCGTTGAGGCAATCACACCGTACGCAATCTCCATCTGACCGTCGAACACCACTCCAGGAAACGAGGTGGGCAAATCGACCGCAACCGCGTCCACACCGAAAGTGGTGTCCTTAAAAAGCTGTACCTCGGGTTTGCCTTCTGACGCAGCGGCAAGAGTTGTTCCCACCTGGGTGCCGTCGAGGGCAACAATTGAAATTCCCGTGGGCGTTGTTGCTTCAGTGGCCTGAACGGAGAACGCGGAAACATAGTTCTGATCAGCAGAATTCCTGCCATCCGTCGGCAGGTATCTGTGTACGGCGAGAGCGAAACCGCCCCAGTAGTACAGGTCAACGGGGGAGGTGTGGCCCGTGGCCGGATCGCTCACGGTGCGGTCGGCTACACCCAAGAGGTCAGTGACATCCGCCACTGCATCGTCTCCGTCTTCTGAGTAGCGCAGCGACAAAACGGTGTTTCCGGTGGCGTCAACAAAATCAGTTGCCTCCGCGCCAATGAGGATGCTCACCGGCACAGCGGGAGCCTCGGCGGCGGTCGGCGTGGGCGAGGACGTGGGGATACTGCTCCCGGTCGCGCCGGAGTTCGGGGTGCTCGTCGCCGCAACTGTGCCCGTTGATGTCGCCGATGGCACGTCATCGGCAACCGGATTGCCCGCCGCGCCAGGCGCACACGAGGCCAGCATGAGGCAGCTGACAAGGGCTGCGACCAGGGCAATTTGGGCGCGCATGGGCTCGGCGTCCTCATCGTAACGGCGCACGCATCTCATGCGACTAGCGCTAACGGTACGGCACTCAAACCCTTAAGGCGAGAAATCCACAGACATTATTTGTGCAGATCACAGCGTGAGATTGAGCGGATGCCACACCGTCTGGGCCCTCTTCGCCTGCCGCCGGCATTTCCGCAATTTCTCTTTCGTGGGGCTAGACAACAAAAGTTCAGAGGTATATGTTCGCGGAGTCAGCATAATTGCCTTGCTGGCCGATGCATCGTTACAACGAGGTAACCGACGCAGCCCACCCCGAGGGTCACTTTGACGTGCCTGGGGTAGCTCACTCTGTTTCCTCTGAAGCCCGCGAGACGTCGCGTGTTCGCTCCACTTCGCAGCATTTCAGAGAGGAAAAGCAATCATGTCAAAGAAGAAACTGTTTGCAGTTGCCATGACGGGAGCGCTGGCGTTGTCGCTAGCCGCCTGCGCAAGCGACAGCCCTGAGGCCACCACCGGTGATGGCGAGACCATCGCCGATTGCAACGTCGGCATCTCGATGCCGACCCGTAGCTTGGAACGGTGGATCAACGACGGTGAACAGCTCCAGTCGAAGCTGGAAGAAGCTGGCTGCACCGTTGACCTGCAGTACGCCGATAACAAAACCGATCAGCAGATCAGTCAAATTCAGAACCAGATCGCTGGTGGCTCGACCATTTTGGTGATTGCCGCCATTGATGGCGAAGCACTTGGCCCGGTGCTCGAAGAAGCCAAGTCACAGGACGCCACCGTTATTGCCTACGACCGTTTGATTAACGGCACCGAAAACGTGGACTACTACGCCACCTTCGACAACTACAAGGTCGGCACCCTGCAGGGTGAGTTCATCGAGGAGAACCTCGGATTGGCCGATGGGGCTGGCCCGTTCAACCTCGAGCCCTTCGCCGGAAGCCCGGACGACAACAACGCGAAGTTCTTCTTCTCCGGCGCCTGGGACGTACTACTGCCCTACGTGGAGAGCGGCATGCTGGTTGTCCCCAGCGGCAACGCCCCTGAATCTAACGATGACTGGGCCAGCATTGGTATCCAGGGCTGGGCCTCCGACCGGGCACAGGCTGAAATGGATAACCGGCTCTCCTCCTTCTACAGCGGAGACGAAAAAGTAGACGTTGTCCTCTCTCCGAACGACAGCCTCGCCATTGGTATTCAGGCTTCGCTGAAGTCCGCCGGCTACGTGCCCGGTGAGGACTGGCCGTTGATCACCGGTCAGGACGCCGACAAGGCCAACGTCAAGGCCATTCTTGACGGCGAGCAGTCCATGACCGTGTGGAAAGACACCCGGGCCCTTGGCGACCAGGTCTTCGCCATGATCGAGTCCATCATCGCCGGTGAAGAGGTCGAGGTGAACGACGAAGAAACCTACGACAACGGTGTGAAGGTTGTGCCCTCGTACCTGCTCGACCCCGAAGTTGTGGTCGAAGCCGATGTGCAGACCAAGCTCATTGACTCCGGATTCCTTGAGGCCTCGGACGTTGGTCTCTAACTAGAGAACTACCCCGGTGTCGGCGACCCTCGTGAGGGACGCCGACACCGGGGCGTTGTCTGCACAACTTTTACAAATCGAGGAGGCAAGAATGAGAGACCTCATTCTGCGAATGGCCAACATCACCAAAGAATTCAGCGGCGTAAAAGCACTCGACGGAGTCTCGATCGATGTGGTGCGTGGTGAAGTTCACGCCATCTGTGGTGAGAATGGCGCCGGCAAGTCCACTCTGATGAAGGTGCTGAGTGGCGTCTACCCACACGGCAGCTTCGATGGCGTTATTGAGTACGAGGGCGCCCCGGTCGAATTCCGGTCGATCAACGACAGCGAAGCCGTTGGCATCGTCATCATTCACCAGGAGTTAGCGCTCAGCCCGTACCTCTCGGTGGCGGAGAACATCTTCCTCGGCAACGAGATGTCGACTCGCGGCGTCATCGACTGGAACAAAACCAACCGTGAAGCGCAGGCACTGCTGGAGAGGGTGGGACTCAACGAGAACCCCGCCACCAAAGTGTTCGAGCTGGGTGTGGGCAAACAGCAGCTCATCGAAATTGCCAAAGCGCTGTCCAAACGAGTCAAGCTGCTCATTCTGGATGAACCTACCGCCGCGCTCAACGACGAGGACTCCGCCCACCTGCTTGACCTCATCGACAACCTCCGCAGCGAGGGAATCACCTGCATCATCATTTCCCACAAGCTCAAGGAAATTCGGCGGATCGCCGACACCGTCACGGTTATCCGCGACGGAAAAACAATTGAAACGCTGAACGCACACAGCGGTGACGCCACGGAGGCACGGATCATTCGCGCCATGGTCGGCCGTGATCTCAACAGTATGTTCCCGCCGCGCGAACCCAATATCGGCAAAGAACTGTTCCGGGTGGAGCACTGGACAGTGCATCACCCTGTTGACACCTCGCGAGTGATTGTGGACGACGCCTCGTTCACTGTCAGGGCGGGAGAGATCGTTGGCTTCGCCGGGCTAATGGGGGCTGGACGCACCGAATTGGCCATGAGTATTTTCGGGCGCTCCTACGGCACCAATATTTCCGGCACCGCATATAAAAACGGAACGGAAGTGCACCTGCGCTCCGTCGACGAGGCCATCAAAAACGGACTCGCATACGCGACGGAAGATCGCAAAAGGTACGGGCTCAACCTCATCGGCGACATCACCGTCAACGTCTCTGCCGCTGCTCTGTCACGCCTGGCAAAACTCGGTGTGATCGACCGGCACCGGGAATACAAGGTCGCCGACTCGTACCGCCACAAAATGAACATCAAGGCGGGCTCTGTTGGCGCGATCACCGGAAAACTCTCCGGAGGAAACCAACAAAAAGTGGTCCTCAGTAAGTGGATCTTCTCCGGCCCCGACATCCTCATCCTCGACGAGCCCACCCGCGGCATTGACGTTGGAGCGAAATACGAGATCTACGGAATCATCAACGAGCTCGCCGCTCAGGGCAAAGCCGTCATCGTGATTTCCTCAGAACTCCCCGAAGTAATTGGACTGTGTGACCGCGTGTATGCCATCTCCGAAGGACGCATCACGGGCGAAGTGGCCCGTGAAGACGCCACCCAAGAATCCCTTATGCACTTTATGACCGCCGGAAGGAACTAACCCCATCATGAGCACAACATCAGCCCCGGCGCGGCGGAAGCTCCCCAAACTATCGGTCAACCTCCGCCAGTACGGCATCCTTGCCGCCCTGGTTGTCATCATCATCTTGTTCCAGGTGCTCACCGACGGGCGCATCCTGATGCCCGGCAACGTGAACAACTTGATTCAGCAGAACGCCTACGTCATCATCCTCGCCATTGGGATGGTCATTGTGATCATCGGCGGTCACATTGACCTCTCGGTGGGATCCGTGGTTGCCCTCGTGGGTGCCGTCTCCGCAATCTCGATGAATACCTGGGGATTGCCCTGGTGGGCAGCGGTTATTTTGGCGCTCGTAGTGGGCGCCGCAGTGGGGGCCTGGCAAGGTTTTTGGGTCGCATTTGTCGGGATCCCCGCCTTTATCGTCACCCTCGCCGGCATGCTCATCTTCCGCGGTCTCACCCTGGTGCTGCTGACCAGCGGAACGATCGCCGGACTGCCGCGTGAATTCACTGCCATCGGCGCCGGGTGGTTGCCTGGCCTATTTGGGGAGGTCGCCGGGCGGGATGCGCTGACGCTGGTGCTGGGCGCGCTGGCATCCGTCGCCTTCGTCCTGCAGCAGGTACGAACGCGAGCCACACTCAAGCGACTGGAACTGCCGCGGGAAGTTTTTGGCTCGTTTGTGCTGAAAGCCGTCATCGTTGTGCTGGTCATTATGGCGTTGGCGTGGACCCTCGCCGGATACAACGGCACCCCGATTATTCTCATCATCCTGGCCGGACTGATCCTGCTGTACACCTTTGTTCTCGACCAAACGGTTTTCGGCCGCCACGTGTACGCCATGGGTGGCAACCTCTTCGCCGCCATGATGAGCGGTGTGAAGACCAAGTGGGTCAACTTCTTTATCTTCGTCAACATGGGTGTGCTTGCGGGACTCGCGGGTGTGGTCAGTACGGCGCGAGCCGGAGGAGCGGTGGCATCCGCCGGTCAAAACTACGAGCTGGACGCAATCGCGGCTGTCTTTATTGGCGGCGCCGCCGTGCAGGGTGGAATCGGCACGGTTGTTGGGGCGGTCATCGGTGGTCTGGTGATGGGTGTGCTCAACATGGGCCTGTCGATCCTGTCGGTGGACGCCGCCTGGCAGATGGCCATCAAGGGACTGGTGCTACTGCTGGCGGTCGCGTTCGACGTATTCAACAAGCGCAGAGCATCGGGTCGGTAATATTGGCACATTTATGCTGACAAAATCGGCACAGCACAGGAGGGCATCGCCTTGGTGGTCCAGTGACGACGGTAGGCGGATTGTCGAGCGCGGTAACCAGTGGTGCGCAGTCGAGCAACGACTTTATGCGGCAGCGCAACCTCTCGGCGGTGCTGACCATGTTGCATCACGATGGTCCGCAGTCCCGGTCTGATTTGGTGCGTCAGACCGGGCTGACTCGCTCGACCATTGCGGTGCTGTGCTCCGAATTAGCCGAGCTGGGTCTCATTCAGGATCGGGGTGCGCAGCAGGTTCCCGGTCGGGTGGGGCGGCCCAGCGCTTTGGTTGAAGCCAACCCCCACGTTGCCGCAATTTCCATCCACCTCGACACCGACGCCATCACGGTAGGACTCGTTGGGCTGGGTGGCGAGGTGCTGCGACGCGTGCGCTACGACACCAAAAACCCGGCATCCGCCCGCGAAACCATACGAATCGTGCGCACCATTGTGGAGGGGATGCTGGCGGAGATCGACCACACCTATCGAATCGTGGGCGGCGCCGTCGCTGTGCCCGGTTTGGTGCGCGCCGAAGACGGTCGCGTTCTGCTGGCCCCCCACCTGGGCTGGCGACACGAACCAATCGCCGCCAGCCTGACCCGTGCCCTCGGAACACCGGTCACCGCCGGCAACGACGCCAGCGTCGGCGCTATGGGCGAATTTGTATTTGGTGCGGCCAAAAACGTTCGCAACCTGGTTTACGTCAACGGAACCGCGCGCGGTATCGGCGGAGGCATCATCATCAACGGTGCTGTCCTCAGCGGAACGGAAGGATACGCGGGAGAACTCGGTCACACCCTCGTCAACAGCGCAGGGACCCGGTGTTATTGCGGACGAATCGGATGCCTCGAAACCGAGGTTAATCTCACCCGCCTGCTGCCGTTCCTCGGTCGTGACCACATTGACGAAGACGAACTGGACATCGCGCTGGGGGTGGACCGTGACCCCGCGCTTCTGCGGGAGGTCGCCCGCCAGGCCGACCTGCTGTCGGAAGCGCTCACCAACTTCGTGAACATGTTCAGCCCGGACATGGTGGTGCTGGCCGGATACCTCGGTGCTTTACTGTCGGTCAGTCGCGAGAGACTTACGGAAGCCGTTCGAATTCGTCCACTCGGTGGAACGGCGCGAACCATCCGATTGGAGCGGGCCCAGCTGCGCTCCCGGCTGATGCTGATTGGCGCCGCCGAGCTGGTCTTTGCCCAACGAGTGCTTCCCGTGGAAACAAACTGAGACGTCACCTCTGCGGCAACGACTAGCTGCGCTGGAGTGCCACCTCGTCAGAGGCCAGCTCATCCGACACGGATGCTGGGCGTTGCCCATCGTGGTTGACGATAAAAGGTGGACGAACCGTGCGGTCGAACCGAACCCGCAGGTGCTGTGCCCGCACCATCCAGACGAGGGCAATCGTGCCGGCCACAATTCCCGACGCGGCCGCAACACCCAACGCCCACCGGGGGCCAAACACGTTCGACACCCAGCCGACCAGGGGAGCGCCGACCGGAGTTCCGCCGGCAAGAATGGCCATGTACAGGGCCATGACCCGTCCGCGCATAGTCGGCTCCGTGGTGGTCTGCACGTATGCGTTCGCACTGGTGAGCAGAGTCATCGAGGCGAACCCGACCAGCATCAGCGATAGCGCGAAGGTGATGTAGTTGGGCATAAGCGCCGAAACCAGGCAGGCAAGTCCGAAGCCGATGGACGCGAAAATGACGACTCCCATCCGCGGTCGGTCTCGACGGGCTGCCATCAGTGCCCCCGAGACGGAACCGATTGCCAGGATGGAGGAGAGAGCACCATAGCCGCTGGCGCCTTGACCAAAGGAGACGGTCGCCATGGTGGAGGTGAAGATGGCGAAATTCAGCCCAAACGTGCCGATGAGCGACACAATAACCAGAATGATCAAAATGTCTCGTCGCGAAGCGACATAGGCGAAACCGGCTCGGATCTGCCCGCGCTCGCGGGAGATCTGTGGCGAGGGTTGCAGTTGGCGAGTGCGCAACATTTTGAGCGCCACCAGCATGGCGGCAAATGTCGCCACGTTAATAAGGAACACCCAACCCGAGCCAATCACGGCGATCAGTACACCGGCGAGAGCGGGGCCAACCAGACGAGCTCCGTTGAAAGAGGCGGAGTTGAGGGCGACAGCATTCGAGATTCCCGCGGGGGCGACCAGCTCGGAGACAAAGGCCTGCCGGGCGGGGGCGTCGATGGCTGCGACAATCCCAAGCCCAAGAGCGAAGGCGTACACCTGCCACAGTTCGGCCACCCCGAACAGCACAATGAGTCCGAGCCCCAGCCCGAGCAGACCCATCGCCGCCTGGGTACACATCAGCAGTTTCCGTCGGTCCACCCGGTCAGCGATGAGGCCCGAAACGGGCAGGAGGAGAAGCTGCGGGCCAAACTGCAACGCCATGGTGATGCCCACAGCAACTGCGTCGTGGTCAGTGAGTTCGGTGAGAACAATCCAGTCCTGGGCGGTGCGCTGCATCCAGGTGCCAATGTTCGACACCAGCGCGCCGATAAACCAGAGCCGATAGTTGAAGATGCTCAGTGAGCGAAACATAG
>DASYMY010000177.1:0-3817 GCA_036008825.1 Glaciihabitans sp. | reverse complement strand
GACCTGCACTCCGCCCGCTTTGTCGCCCACCTGCAATATTTTGCGGAACGCTTTTTTGCGGGCAAATTGCTGGTCAGCGAAGACGACTTCCTCTTCCATAGCCTCAGCGAACGGTACCCGCGCGCCGTGGCTTCTGCGGAGAAAGTGCGGGCCTTTGTTCGCAAAGAACACAACACAGACCTTCCCAACGAAGAAGTCGCGTTCCTCGCGTTGCATATTGCGCGCGCGGCGCCCGAGTAACTTTCTCATCTAGCTCAACCCCGCCCCTCACGAAAGGATCCATTTCTTATGGCTCAGCGCACCACCACCATCGCCTCCACCGTTGGCCTCCACGCCCGACCCGCCGCTCTGCTGGCTAAGGCCGCAGCCGGATCTGGTCACACCGTCTCGCTCACCGCCAACGGCCGCACCGTTGACGCCAAAAGTCTGCTGTCAGTTCTGAGCCTGTCCGTTGGACACGGTGACGAGGTTGTGATTGACGTTGACGGCGCTGAGGACGAGCGGGTTGCCGATGAGATTGAGGCGCTGCTCGCCTCAGATCTCGACGCCGCTTAATGCCAGACACCGTCAAGTCGGATACCGTCCGCATTCACTTTGTCCGGCACGCAGAAACCCTGTTTAACGTCAACGGGCAACTGCAGGGCTGGTGTGATTCACCGCTGACCGAACGCGGCGAACACCAAGCAGCTGCCCTCGGCGAGCGCCTGCGTCACACGCCGATCGCCGCCGCGTTTATGAGTGATCTCACGCGAACCCGCACAACCATGGCAGCCGCGTTGGCGGGGCACCCCACCGTTCAAGCGCAGCCAATGCAGGAACTGCGGGAGTGGCACTTCGGCAGTTGGGAAGGGCAACCCAATGCCGCTCTGTGGACCCCGGTATTTGCCGAACTGGGCTACACCTATCGGCCCGCCTCGGCCGACTGGTCTGCCATGACCGCCACCGGGTTTGATGCGATTATCGACACCATTCACCGCCATGACCCGTTGAAGCGGGCAGAGACCGGTGAACAGGTGCGCACCCGGCTAGCCACCGGTCTTGCGGTGGTGCTCGATGCCGCGCGAGAGGCCGCATCGGCGGGCACGGGAGATGTTCTTGTGGTCACCCACGGAGCCGTAATCGGGAGTATGTTGCGCCACCTTGCACCCCACCATCGCAGCACCGCGGGTTACCCAAACTGCGGGATTGCCACTGTGACCGTCACCAACGACGTAGTCACCGTTGGCGAGACCGACGGATCGTGCGCCCTCGCTGGCGAGCTGGCCACCAGCTCAACTCGCAGCGTCTGAGGCATCCGCTTTACGGGGTTGATAACCGGATGAGGGTGACGTCTCGCAGCGTTCCGGCATCCGCTACTGCAGTGATCATGGTTGCGAAAGGTTGACGGCGCCGATCGGTGGGGGAGCCAGGGTTCAGCAAGCGGATGCCGGCCGGTGTAACGGTGTCCCACGGGATGTGGCTGTGCCCAAAAATGAGAACATCGATGTCGCTGAAAGTGGCGTCCATTCGCTTTTCCCGACCTGTGGAGGCTCCGGTTTCGTGCACCAGTGCGAAACGGACGCCGTCGATGATCTCGTGCGTAACTTCTGGCAACCGCGCACGCAGAGCCTCACCGTCGTTGTTGCCCACCACACCGATCAGACGGTTGGCCCGCTCGGTCAGCTCGTCAAGGAGCGCCAGATTTACCCAGTCACCGGCGTGAAACACCACATCGGCGGCCGCTACCGCTTGCCACACCGCCGCGGGCAGCTGTTTCGCCCGCTTAGGCAGGTGTGTGTCGGCAAGCAGCAGAAGGGAAGTGGGCATATCCCCATCCTGCTACAGAGGTGCTGGTCACCTTCTGTTTGCTCGAACTCGCCTGGCGTACTGACGGGCACGTTCACTCGACAGCGCGAAAATCAGCAGAACGTCCATCGACAGACCGGCCAGGTTGTGGTCGAGAAGCACCGTCGACAGGTTCGCGTAGTGCCCAACCAGATGCGCCGCAATCGCCAGAGTGCTGCCGCTCATGGCAACCAGTCGCGCCACATTGCTACCCAGGTACACCTGCCACGCAATGCCCAGCTCGATTGTGGCAATAAGCACCAGAGTGGTCTGTGCCCACCCCCACGGCTCCGCTGAGGTCACCGCCAGCAGGGCCATCAGCAGCGCCCGGACTGCGACAAAAGCGACCCCCATCAGCACGGGAGCTGGCCGGCGATTGTGTCTCGGTGTTGGCTGCGGCTGCGGCGCTTCAGGTAGGGGCGTTACGGCGGTCAAATCGAGGATGGGCAGATCCCCGTCGGTGGAGATGTCGTCCCCTCCGCCATTGCGGGAGTGATACCCGGCCGAATAGCCGCGAATGATCCTCACCGTCACCGCCGAATCAGCATCAAGCGCGGATGCCACAACGTGGTCCCGTTCCTCGTCGGTGTTTTCCGCAATCTTGTGGGTCACTTGCAGGGTAAACAGGGACAGCTCGACGCGGTCATCGTAGGTTCCCGCTGCCAGCCAGTCCGCGCGGAGGCCTCCCGGCAGAAGCCACCCGGGTGGGCACCGCCACAAGCGCACGTGGTGTCGTTTGTCTGGGGAGCCATCCACTTCCTGTTGGTACGCAAAATCCTGCACCCGCTCAAACAGCAGTAGCGGACTCACCGGCGCCTCCGGATAACTCCGTCGCAGCAGGGTAGATCTCACAATCCGCCAACTACTTGCCAGGCTCACGGCATCCGCTTGGGTCCATTTCGCCGCTCTCATCACGGTATGGATCTGCGCCTCGGCGCCCAGCAGCGCCACATTGATGGGGTCTCCGAGCAGACCGTCGCTGGTTCGCGCCCTGCCCACAAAGTAGTTGGGCAGGTAAATGCGGGTGAGAATGCGGTGCAGTCGCGGCAGAACGAGATACGCCAGCAGCACCCAGTAGAGCGGCGAGAACCAGATCAGCCCCCAACCCAGGTCGACCCCCTCCCGCAAGAGTAGATACGCCAACCACGTTGCGGAAAGCCCACCGACCAGAAAAAACGCGCTATCCACCGCCGAACCAACGGGGTCATCCCGCCGGTTCGTGCTCCGTGTTTTGTGCCGCCGTCCGCTCACTTTCCACACCGTACGCGCCCCATTGTTCGCCCGCTACGCCTCCGCACACCTCTGGCACCCCCTGGTTTTGCACCGCGGAGCAGTCCTACAATCCCCGCATGAAGAAGCTACGTTTCACCCAAGAAATCAGCGCACCCGTGCACACCGTGTGGACAACAATGTTGGGCGATGAAACCTACCGACAATGGACGGATGTCTTTAACCCCGGGTCATACTACGAGGGCAGTTGGGACAAAGGCAGCGAGATTCGCTTTATCGGATCGGATGACACCGGCGCGAGCGGTGGCATGCTGGGCACCATTGTCGAGAACCGGCCGAACGAGTTTGTGTCGATTGAGTACAGCGGCATGATTATTGAAGGGGTTCCCGACACCACAAGCGACGCGGCGAAGACGGTTGTTGGCACCCACGAAAACTACTCGTTCAGCGAAGAGGACGGTGTAACCACCGTCACCGTCGAGATGGACAGCGACGACGAGTACGCCGCCATGTTTGAGGAGTCGTGGCCGGTAGCGCTCGACAAGCTCAAGGAGCTGTCGGAAACCTTCACCAACGCTCACGCCTGAGCAGCCCACCCTGAGCGCCCCACCCCGCGGGGACCTTTGAGAGTCCCCGCGTGGGGCGCTATCCGTAGATCTTCCCGATCAGTTCTTTCGCAATTGTCACGGCGGGGTCGGTGCCGTAGGGGCTTGGGGCGAGGTTCGCCCACACCACCAGAGTGATGCCTTCAGTTGGATCGGAC
>DASYMY010000176.1:0-1663 GCA_036008825.1 Glaciihabitans sp. | reverse complement strand
TGGGTTCTTAGGTCTCGTTACCGTTGAACCGGGCTGGTCCTCGGTGGCGTTTTCTGTATTCACCGACTCCGTACCGGCAGCATCCGCGATCGTCGCCCTGGCGACCGTCACGGCCCTCGTTGCTGTGGTCTGGTCTGTACTTGGTGTTCTCACCAACCGGCTCCCCGGCCTCGTGTGGGCGGCAGTTGGTATTGCCATTCTCGCCGTGCCGCTCATGGAATCATCGTGGGCGCTAGTCGCGGTGTGGTGGGCTCTCGCCGGAGTATTGTTGCTCGTGCTTCTGCCCCGCTTGATCCTTGGTGGGAGCCCCGCGTCGCTTCGCCGACCTGTCTTCGCCGGGGCAATTACTGCGACGATGTTGAGTTTTCTTGTGTCCTGGTCGGACTCGGCAACCTGGTTGTGGGGCTCGCTGGCCACCATTGTGTTGCTCGCGCTGATCCGTGCGGTCGCCGGGGGTTCAGCAGAGCGTGTGCGGGCGAGTGCGCTCGGAACCGCAACAGGGATTTCGCTTCTCACTGTGGCGGCATTGGGGTTCGCTCTGGCGCGCGACGCCGGCCTAAGCCTCTCTGTCAGCGCTGTGGAGTCTTTGGATTGGCTGCGGGCGGCGGGCATTCTGGCCACCGTTGGTGTGGCTCTCGCCGCCGTTCCTCTCGGGCGCTTTGTGTCTGTGCTCGACCGTCGGGTGGTGTTCTGGATTGTTACGCCCGTCGCCCTCATTTCTGCACTGCTGCCGCACTTCGCATACGGGGTTCGTATTGGCGGAATTCCGTATGTCTTCCCCGAACCTGTCACCAGTTTTGTGATGGGTATTGCCGTGCTGGGCGGACTACTGCTGTGGGTAGGCCGCGTTAACGCAGCCAATTTCCGGTGGGAAAAAGCTGCCGCCACTATTGCGGTGACCTCGATCGTCTACTGGATCATCTCCTCCTTCGCCCTGCTAGTTGAGCTTCCCCGATTCGTCGAGACCGTCGCCCCCGTTACCGCGGCGGTGATTGTGTCGGCGGCGACACTGGTGCGGTTGACCCGAGTCACAACAACCGTCCCTCGGTGGTGCACCGATGTCGGAGTTGGCATTATCGCTGTGCCTTCTCTCGTCGCCACGGTGGCGACAGCAAACCAGTACAGCTGGTTGGTTCTTCTTTTGGCCGCGATCACCACGGCGCTCCTGGCCGTCAGCGCCGACGGACTGTTCGCCTCCGCTTCACCCCGTAAACACCTCGGTTGGCTGGCGCTTGGTTTCGCCGCTGCAGGGCTGTGGGTGCGGTTGTGGGACAGCGAGGTTGTGGCCGTGGAACCGTATGTCCTCCCGGTTGCAGGAGCGTTACTGGCTGTTGCGCTGCTGATGTGGCGTTCGGAGACTCACCGTCAGGCAGCTGCTTCGGTGGTTGCCCCCGCGGTGGCCCTTGCCGCACTGCTTGTCGCGATCCTGCCGATCGCGGTCGATGGGGCGACGGGGCCGGTGCTGCGTCCGCTTATTGTCGCAGCGCTCTCCGCACTTCTGCTGCTCGCGGGAACGGCGTTCCGCTCGGTGCCGGGGTTGCGCATCTACCAAGATGTTGCCGCCGCGGCTGGCGCCGTTGGTGTGTTGGTGACCGCGCTCGCGCGTGCGGCTCAGCTCAGTGTGCAAACGCCGGGACCGGCAACGTGGGTCCTTGACGCATGG
>DASYMY010000175.1:0-8007 GCA_036008825.1 Glaciihabitans sp. | reverse complement strand
AACCAGATACCGGCTAACGGCGGCAGGGTGATGTCTGCCGAGGCCGGACGACCCGCCCACGGCTCGTCGGTGGCCTTCACCGAACCAAAGTTGCCCACACCGGAACCACCATATTCAGCGGCATCCGTATTCAAAATTTCGTCCCAGGTTCCCGCGAACGGAAGAGCGGTTCGGTATGGTCCAACCGGTCGACCGCTGAAGTTCATGAATACGGCGATGGGTTGGCCGTCCGTGTCCCAGCGCAAGAACGAGACCACGTTGTTGACAGCGTCGCCGCCCTCCAACCATTCAAAGCCGGCCGGCACGTTGTCTTGCTCCCAGAGGGCGGGCTCGCTCTTGTAGAGCGAGTTGAGCTGGCTGACCAGCTTTAACAGACCCTGATGGACGGGCTGGTCAAGAATCCACCAGTCCAAACCACGTTCTTCGCTCCACTCGGACGGTTGTCCGAATTCTTGGCCCATAAAGAGCAACTGCTTGCCGGGGTGCGCCCACATAAATGCGAAGTAGGCGCGCACGTTAGCAAGCTTCTGCCACTGATCGCCTGGCATCTTAGTCAACAGCGAGCCTTTACCGTGCACAACCTCGTCGTGACTGATTGGCAACAAGAAGTTCTCGCTGAACGCGTATAGGAAGCTGAAGGTAATTTCACCGTGGTGGTGCGAGCGGTACATCGGGTCGAACTGCATGTACTCCAGCGAGTCATGCATCCAGCCCATGTTCCACTTCATGCCGAAGCCCAACCCACCGCCGGAGGTAGGCGCAGTAACCCCGCCCCACGAGGTGGATTCTTCGGCGATCATAATCACGCCGGGATTGCGCTTGTACGCCGTGGCGTTGACTTCCTGCAGAAAGCTGATGGCCTCCAGGTTCTCGCGTCCACCAAACTTGTTCGGAAGCCAGTCGTCGCCTTCACGGGAGTAGTCCAGGTACAACATAGAAGCCACAGCGTCGACGCGCAGGCCGTCAATGTGAAACTCTTCGAGCCAGTACAGCGCGTTGGCAACCAGGAAGTTGCGCACCTGAGAGTCACCAAAGTTGAAGATGAGCGTTCCCCAGTCGGGCTGCTCACCGCGGCGAGGGTCGGAGTGCTCGTACAACGGTTGCCCGTCGAACTTCGCCAGCGCCCACTCATCCTTCGGGAAGTGTCCGGGGACCCAGTCCATCAACACACCAATACCGGCCTGGTGCAGGCGGTCAATCAGGTACTTCAGATCATCCGTTGATCCAAACCGGCTGGTCGGAGCGTAATAACCGGTGACCTGGTAACCCCACGAGCCACCAAACGGGTGCTCGGCGAGAGGCATAAATTCAACGTGTGTGAAGCCCGTTTCGTTGAGGTACTCAATGAGCTGGTCGGCCAGTTCGCGGTAGCCGAGGCCGGGACGCCACGAGGCGACGTGCATCTCGTAGACGCTCATGGGGGAGTTGTGCGGGTCCGTTTCGGCGCGCTTGGCAAGCCAGGCCGCGTCGTCCCAAACATGCGCGGTTGTTTGCACAACCGATGCAGTTGCCGGCGGATGCTCCGTGTGGCGAGCCATAGGGTCGGCCCGGGCCACCCAGTCACCATGGGCGGTGCGCAGCTCGAACTTATAAGTGTTTCCGGGGGTCAATCCCGGGACAAATAGCTCCCACACACCGTTGTCGTCGAGGCGACGCATCGGGTACAGCACCCCGTTCCAGCCGTTGAAGTCGCCGAGCACCCGCGCGGCAGTCGCGTGGGGAGCCCAGACACTGAACGAGGTGCCCTCGATTCCTTCGTGCGGGCGGTAGTGGGCGCCGAGCACCTTCCAAATCTGCTCGTGACGTCCCTCGCCCCACAGGTACAGGTCGACGTCTCCGACAGAGGGAACAAAACGGTACGGGTCATCCATCACCCATGGAGCACCATTGTCGTAGCTTGTTTCAAGCGTGTATGCCTGACCGGGGCCGGCAGCGAAGCCCTGCCACAGCCCCTGCGCGACGTGTTCCAACGGAATTCGGGTTCCATCGTCTTGGACAGCGGTAACGGTCCAGGCAAGAGGACGGACCGCGCGAATCACAAAGCCGCCGCTCACCTCGTGCTGGCCCAAAGTGTCGTGTGGGCGTGGGTGCACACCGGTAACGAGGGACTCGATCAGGCCGGGGTTAAGCTCCGGAAGTGCGTGCGTGTCAGTCATTAGCTGCCCTTCGTGTAGTCAATAGCGAGAATGTGCACCGGTTCGGTGAACGCATCCAGCCGAACGTAGTTATCGCTACCCCAGGTGAAACGCTGGTCGGTGATGAGGTCTTTCACTTCGAAGGTGCTGTCTTGCGTGAGACCCAATTGGGTCAGATCCAGGTGAACAGTTGTCTCTCGCACCGAGTGCGGATCAACATTGGCAATCACCAGGATGCCGTCCGGTTTACCTGGGCGGGCGTGTTCGGCGGCGAGGAACTTCGAGTACACCAGGATTGACTCGTCGTCGCTCCAATGCACCTGCAGATTGCGCAGCTGCCGCAACGCCGGGTGGGCGGCGCGGATTTTGTTGAGTTTGGTCAGGTACGGAGCGAGGGAGTG
Organism: Glaciihabitans sp.; assembly: GCA_036008825.1. Classification (GTDB taxonomy): domain Bacteria; phylum Actinomycetota; class Actinomycetes; order Actinomycetales; family Microbacteriaceae; genus Glaciihabitans. The sequence continues at coordinate 5,471 of DASYMY010000175.1, read as the reverse complement.
GCCGAGTTTCTCTGCCGTTGCGTAGTCGCGCGGTTTGAATTCGTACTTCTCGTTGTCAATGTTCTCTTCGCTGCCGGGCCGAGCGACGTCTTCAAACAGCTCGTAGCCCGAGTAGACACCCCACGTGGGAGCACCAGTTGCCGCGATGGCGGCACGCACTTTGTAGGCGGCGGGCCCACCAAATTGCAGGTACTCGGTGAGGATGTCGGGGGTGTTCACAAAAAGGTTCGGACGCATAACGTTGCTGGTCTCATGGCTGAGCCCGCTAAGGAACTCTTCCAACTCGACCTTCGTGTTGCGCCAGGTGAAGTAGGTGTACGACTGCTGGAAGCCAACTGCTCCAAGCGACTGCATCATGGCCGGGCGGGTGAACGCCTCAGCCAAGAAGACAACGTCGGGGTATTCAGTGTTGATCTCGTGCAGCAACCATTCCCAGAAATCCAGGGGCTTGGTGTGGGGGTTGTCGACACGGAAGATGTTGATACCAACACCAATCCAGTATCGGACGATGCGCAAAATTTCTTCGCGCAGGCCAATCGGATCATTGTCGAAGTTGATCGGGTAAATGTCCTGGTACTTCTTTGGCGGATTTTCCGCGTACGCAATGGATCCGTCGGGCAGCGTGGTGAACCATTCGGGGTGTTCGGTTACCCACGGGTGGTCGGGGGAGCACTGCAACGCCAGGTCGATGGACACCTCAAGGTTGTGCTTGCGTGCCACTTCAAGAAAGTCGGTGAAGTCATCGATGGTGCCCAGCTCGGGGTGAATGGCATCATGCCCACCATCAGCACTTCCGATCGCCCACGGTGATCCGGGATCGTGCGGTCCGGGGGTGAGGGAGTTGTTGGGCCCCTTACGGAAACTCTGACCAATCGGGTGAATGGGCGGTAGGTAGACAACGTCGAAGCCCATGAGCGCGACGGCGGGGAGGCGGTGAGCCGCCGAGCGGAAGTTTCCTGAAGTCCACGAGCCGTCGGCGTTCTTTTTCGCGCCCTCACTGCGGGGGAAGAATTCGTACCAGCTGCCGACACCGGCACGGTTGCGTTCCACACGAATGTCGAGGGTGTCGCTGAGGGTGTCGAGGCTGGTGAGTGGACGTGCGGCCAGCGCGGCGACCAGGCGGGGCTCGTAGGCCGCCGCGAGTCGCTCTGCCGGGGTAAGCCGGGTGTCTTTGAAAATGCGCGCTGCATCTTTGACATATCGTTCGATTCCGGCGCGGCGCAACAGCTCAACACCCATACGGAACATCAACTCAACGTCGATTCCCGCGGGAACTTTGATCTCAGCGTTGTGCAGCCACGTGGCCCAGTCATCGTTGTACGCGTGAATTGTGTACCGCCAGGTGCCAATACCGTCGAGTTGGACGGCGGCCTCCCAGCGATCAGTGCCCGGCGCACCCGGTGACATGGTGTGGCGGCTTTCAACGCCAGACGGGTCTTGGGTAATCAGCTCGACCCCGAGCATGTCGTGTCCTTCACGGAACACCGTGGCGCCAAAAGGAACCACTTCTCCCGTGTAGGCCTTCGCTGGCCATCGAGCTTCTGGTTGTTGCGGAGACAAATGTCGGATCGGGATGCGCCCGATCCGGGGTTCATAGGGCTCACGCGCTTGTTGTTTCGCTGAAGCGGCTGCGATGCCGTCTTTTGGTGTCACCATATTTCGACCGTACCGGTAAAACCCGGGTGAGAGCTCATAACTCACTACGTATAGAGCACCTTCCTCCCCTATGGTGGCAGGGTGAAGGCCATTCGACGATTTACAGTGCACACCGTTCTTCCCCAAGAGTTGCTCTCGTTGGAAGAACTCGCGACGAACCTCCGCTGGTCGTGGCACCATCCCACGCGCCAGCTGTTCGCCTCGATCGCCCCGGAAGTATGGGATGAAATCGGACATGACCCGGTGGGACTTCTCGGCGCCGTCGAGCCGTCCCGTCTGGCTGAGCTCGCCACCGACCAGGAGTTTGTGAACAGGGCAAATGCCTTGCGCGACGACCTGCACGCCTATCGCACAGAACCTCGCTGGTATCAGAGCTTGACCGACGCTCCCGCGAGTGTCGCGTACTTTTCACCCGAGTTCGGTATTGCCGCAGCCCTGCCGCAATACTCGGGCGGTCTCGGCATCCTCGCCGGAGATCACCTTAAAAGCGCCTCCGATCTAGGTGTACCGATTATTGGTGTTGGCCTCTTCTACCGGGCTGGCTACTTTCGTCAGGCCATCTCCCGCGACGGCTGGCAGCAGGAAACCTACCCCGTACTCGACCCCGACGGTTTGCCGTTGCGTGTACTGCGTAACCCGGATGGATCCGCCGCGCTGATCACCCTGTCGTTGCCAGAGGGCAAAGCTTTGTGGGCACGCGTGTGGCAGGTCGCAGTCGGACGCATCACGCTGCTGCTCCTTGACACCGACATTCCCGAGAACGACGATGCGCTGCGCTCAGTGACCGATCGGCTGTACGGCGGCGGCGGCGAACACCGTCTGCTTCAGGAACTTCTGCTGGGAATCGGCGGAGTGCGAGCAATCAAAACGTTCACCGACCTGACCTCGGCTCCGGTTCCGGAAGTGTTCCACACCAACGAAGGCCACGCGGGGTTCCTTGGGTTGGAACGTATCAGCGACCTCATCGGCAACGGACTGTCTTTCGACGAAGCGTTGCAGGTTGTGCGCGCGGGGACGGTGTTCACCACACACACCCCTGTTCCGGCAGGAATCGACCGGTTCGACGCTGCCCTCATCTCGCGCTACTTCTCCGCAGACCTACTGCCGGGTGTTGGTGTCAACGACGTGTTGTCGCTGGGTGCGGAAAACTATGCCGGTGGAACGGCCAACACCTTCAACATGGCCGTGATGGGTCTGCGTCTCGGCCAGCGAGCGAACGGTGTTTCCCAATTGCACGGGGATGTCTCCCGCGGAATGTTTGGTGCCCTCTGGCAGGACTTCGACCAAGACGACGTTCCGATCACCTCAGTAACCAATGGGGTGCACGCGCCGACCTGGACAGACCCGCTGCTGTTGGAGCTGGCGGCGGAGCGCTTAGGTACCAACGACACCACAACTGCGCAGTGGAACTCACCCGCTGTCACCGACGCAGACCTGTGGCGGGTTCGCGGAGATATGCGTGAGCAGCTTGTTGAAGATGCCCGTCACCGTGTCGCCGCCGCATGGCGCGAAGAGAACCCCGGTGTTGGGGACCCCAGTTGGATGTCGCAGATCCTCGACCCCACGGTCTTGACCATTGGGTTCGCTCGCCGGGTACCGACCTACAAGCGGCTCACCTTGATGCTGCACGACCCCGAGCGGCTGCGCTCGCTGTTACTGCACCCCACTCAGCCCATCCAAATCGTTATTGCCGGAAAGTCTCACCCCGCGGATGAGGAAGGCAAGCGACTGATCCAGAAACTGGTGGAGTTCGCAACAGCGGCGGATGTTCGTCACCGGATTGTGTTCCTCCCCAACTACGACATCGCCATGGCGCAGATTCTGTATCCCGGTACCGATGTGTGGCTCAACAACCCATTGCGCCCGCTCGAAGCATGTGGCACCAGCGGGATGAAAGCCGCGCTCAATGGCTCACTGAACCTGTCGATTCTGGACGGCTGGTGGGCGGAGTTCTACGATCAGGAAAACGGCTGGGCCATTCCCACCGCAGATAGTGCCGGGGATGGTGCTGAGCGAGACAAACTCGAAGCCGATGCCATGTACGACCTGATTGAGCATCAGATCGCACCCCGGTTCTACGACCGCGGCAACGATGGAGTGCCCACCCGCTGGGTTGCGTCCATCCGGCACACGCTGGCAACGCTGTCTCAACCGCTCAGTGCAGACCGAATGGTGCAGGAATACGTCACCCGACTGTACGTGCCCGCCGCGCAGGCAGAAAAAGTGATCAGTGCCTCTGCGTATCAGCCCGCCCGAGATCTGTCCGAATGGAAAAAGCGGATCATCACCGCATGGCCATCCGTGCAGGTCACCCACGTCGAATCCGGTGGAGTTGACACCTCACCGCAGGTGGGGGACACCCTGCATGTGCGAGCCCTCGTCGAAATCGGTGCCCTCGCGCCTTCTGATGTGAAGGTGGAAGTGGTGTACGGGCAGGCTCGAGAAGGCGACCAGCTGCGTCGTATTCAGCGCTTGGGATTGCGTTTTGATTCGATGGAGCCCGGGCAATCGGCCGAGTTCACGGGAACGATCACCCTCGAGCGTCCGGGGAGCTTCGGCTACAACGTGCGGGTTGTTCCCTCGCACCCGCTGCTGGCTACACCTGCGGAGCTCGGCTTGATCGCCGTCGCCCACTAAGCGCACACGACGACCGTAGCCGCGCGTGAGCGTGCGGCTACGGTCGTCCGATCGCGGCCACAAACCCTGAGGTCACACTCAGTAAATCGGCCGGCGCAAGCTCGATATCAAAACCGCGGCGCCCGCCTGAAACATAAATGGTGTCGAACAGTTCTGCTGTTTCGTCTAGCACCGTCGTCAGAGCGCTCTTCTGCCCGACTGGACTGATTCCACCGACGATGTAACCGGTTTTGCGTTCGGCAACGGCCGCGTCAGCCATTACCGCTTTTTTCCCGTTCACGGCGGCCGCCAACGCTTTGAGATCCAGCTTGCCGGCAACGGGAACAATGGCAACCACCAAAGTCTCATCCACCGAGGCCAAAAGTGTTTTGAATACCTGGTCGGCGTCTACCCCTAGGGCGGTTGCTGCCTCCAACCCAAACTGTGTCACCGCGGGGTCGTGGGCGTAGTTATGAGCCGTAAACGCAATACCCGCTTTGACCAGTGCGACGGTCGCCGGGGTGCCGCCGACACCCGAGCCAGAGACATCCGCCTTCTTCGACACCGTGCTGTATACCTCTCGTTAGTGGGCTGACAACAACATCATGGAGGCGCCGGCAACGCGCAACTCGCGGCCAGGAAGATGCTCCAGGACCACCTCAGAGAGGTCGTCGTGGGCTGAGTCCCACAGCAGGGTGTACCCGTTGACATCGCTGTGCTCTGGCAACGTTACGGTGACGTCTGATTCGCGTCCGTGAACGATCAGCAGGATGCGGTTGAACTCCTCGAACTCGGGAGTGGATGCGGCAAGGTATTGAAGGGTGCGGGCGGAGGGGGAGTTCCAATTCTCGTCGCTCATCGACAAGCCCTCCGTGTTGTACCAGTCCATTTGACTGGCCGACGGAACGCTCTCACCGAAGCGCCCAAACCGGATCGGGCGCAGGGCCGGGTTGTCGCGCCGCAACCGCAACAATTGGCGGGTAATGCGCAGCAGATCGTCTTGCCACTTCTCCCGCTCCTCCCAGTTGAGCCAGGTCAAAGCGCTGTCGTGACAGTAAGCATTGTTATTGCCCCGCTGGGACCGACCGAATTCGTCCCCAGCCGTCAGCATTGGCACACCCGCCGACAGCAGCAGCGTTCCCATGAGATTTCGGAGCGACTTTCGACGTGAGGTGAGAATTGCGGATGAGGTGGTGGGG
>DASYMY010000174.1:0-1623 GCA_036008825.1 Glaciihabitans sp. | reverse complement strand
GCTGCCGCGGCCATCGTCGGCAACCTGACGGCGGCTGCCAGCGACACGATCAAGACGGACTCGAGCGGTGGTGCGCTGACGCTGCAGATCGGCGCCAACACGGCCAACAGCCTGTCGGTGAGCATCAAGGATGCGCAGTCGACGTCACTGGGTACGCTGTCGTTCTCTGGTGGTGGCACGACCCTTGGAGCGGCGATGACCACGTTCGGTGGTGCGCAGTCGATCACCAATGCTCAGTCGCTGCTGACGGTGCTGGACGATGCGATCACCGACGTGTCTGGTATCCGTGGTGACCTGGGTGCTGCGCAGAACCGCCTGGAGCACACGATTGCGAACCTGGGTGTGTCTCAGGAGAACCTGACCGCGTCCGAGAGCCGCATCCGTGACGTTGACATGGCTGCTGAGATGGTGAGCTTCACCAAGACCGGCATCCTGCAACAGGCTGGCCAGTCGATCCTGAGCCAGGCCAACAGCGCTCCGCAGGGCATCCTGCAGCTGCTCCGCGGCTAGTACCTCTAGTACCTCTAGCTCTCGAAATCAGAACCCCCGGCTTCGGCCGGGGGTTTTTGTTTTGCCTCTAAAGCTCTTGCGGCAACTGCCGATTCTTTACTTGTGGCGAGAAGGATCTCGCCGAACCACACCGAGTGACACAGGCACAGGAGGCCTCCGACTTTCATGGGAACTCGAATCAATACCAACGTTGAAGCGTTCAACGCCCAGCGCAACATGGCCCTCACCGCGACGCAGTACCAGAAGAGCGTCGAGAAGCTGTCCAGCGGCCTGCGCATCAACCGCGCTGGCGACGACGCTGCTGGTCTGAGCATCAGCGAGAAACTCCGCGCCCAGATCAAGGGTCTCGGTCAGGCTCAGCGAAATGCCCAGGACGGCATCTCGATGCTGCAGACCGCTGAAGGTGCGCTGAACGAGACGCACTCGATCCTGCAGCGGATGCGCGAGCTGGCCGTGCAGGCCTCGAACGGCACGCTGTCGACCAACGACATGAGCTCGATCAACGGTGAGCTGCAGCAGCTGACTCAAGAGGTCGACCGGATTGCCCAGAAGACGACCTTCAACGGCAAGGCTCTGCTCAACAACAGCCTGAACACGACGGTCTGCTCGACCACCACTGAGGTCCAGCAGGGCTTCTCGCTGAGCGCTTGTGCGGCTGGCATCGTGGTCTCGAAGCTGGACGTGGGCGGCGCTGCGAGCGGCCACACCTACTCGTTCACCAGCTCGGCTGCTGGTACGTTGACATTGACCGACACGACCACCAATGTGTCGCAGACGGTCAGCGTGTCGGCCATGTCGGCTTCGAACACGGCATCGCAGACGTTGAACTTCAGCCAGCTTGGCATCTCGATTGGTCTGTCTGGTTTCAGCACCGCGTCTGGCGCTGCCGCGGCCATCGTCGGCAACCTGACGGCGGCTGCCAGCGACACGATCAAGACGGACTCGAGTGGTGGTGCGCTGACGCTGCAGATCGGTGCCAACACGGCCAACAGCCTGTCGGTGAGCATCAAGGATGCGCAATCCACGTCACTGGGTACGCTGTCGTACTCTGGTGGTGGCACGACGTTGGGTGCGGCGATCACCACGTTCGGTGGCGCGCAGTCGATCACCAAC
>DASYMY010000173.1:0-4034 GCA_036008825.1 Glaciihabitans sp. | reverse complement strand
CTTGAAACAGTGGGCCCGCCTGAGCGGTTCGCCGAGGCGTACCAACTGGCTGGATCCACGGGGCTGAAGCGCACCGCGCACTCCTCCGAGCACGCCCCGGTTGCGATCAACACCACCACCTGCCTCGATTTGCTCGGCTGTGACCGCATCGACCACGGCTACTTTGTGATGGAAGACGAGGACGTGATTGCCCGCTGCCGCGACGAGCAAGTGCCGTTCACCGGCATTTTCACCACCTCACGTCGGTCTTGGCGGCCGTGGCGTCGCGCCTCCATCAAAGCAATGGTTGACGCCGGGCTGAACGTGATTCTTGCCTCAGACGACCCGGGAATGTTCCCCACCACCCTGAGCAACGAGTACCGGATCGCCGTTGACGATTTGGGTATGGACCGCGGGTGGTTGCGCTCCTCCGCGCTGGCGGGAGCATCCGCTAGCTGGTTGGGAGATGCGGAGCGCACCGCGCTGCACAGCTCGATGACCGCCGAGATCGACGCTCTTGAGGCAGAACTGTTTCAGGAGGAGCCCGCCGCGTGAGGTTAGTGCGGGGCCGTGTACTTCTTCGGCTCCGGCAGCCCCGCTTCGGAACGCACCCGCATAGAGAACCTCTCAATGGACTTGAGGGCGGCCACCACGTCAGCGGCGGTCACTTCAAATGGCATGTTGTGAATGGTCTCACCTGGCACGGTCGCCGCCTCGGCGACGGCTTGCAACTCGGCGTCGTTATCAACGCTCAACCCGATCTCGGTGAGGGTTGTGGGAAGACCCACTCGGGCGGTGAAAACAATAAAGTCGCTGATCTCCTCGGTGGGAGCCCCCTCCAGGATGAGCTGCGTGATCGAGCCAATGTTGACCTTTTGCCCGTGGGCGAGGCCGTGGGTTTGTGGGGCTGCGGTGAGCCCGTTATGGATGGCATGCGCGGCAGCTAGCCCACCGGACTCGAATCCCATTCCCGACAGCAGCGTGTTCGCTTCGATCAGTTTTTCCACTGCCGGGGTCACCAGGTGGTCACGCACTGCGTCCGGCGCGGGAAGCGCGTTCTCCCAGATCACATCCCAGCTCAGTTTTGCTAGGGCTGTACCGGTCAGAGTCGGCAGGCCACCGGCCATGGTGGTCGAGTGCGAGCGCTCGGTGGCGCGGGCTTCCAGCCAGGTCGCCAACGCGTCACCCACTCCAGCGGCAAGGAACGCGGCGGGAGCGTTGGCGACCAACTGCGAATCGATCAGCACCAGGTCGGGGTTGCGGGGAAAGAACCGGTACTCCTCGAACGCACCCTCCGCAGTGTAAATCACAGCCAGCGCTGAGGTTGGTGCGTCGGTGGAGGCAACGGTTGGTACCGAAACCCAGCGGATGCCCGCAAGGAATCCGGCCGCTTTTGCTGCGTCGATGGTGCTGCCTCCGCCGACGCCCACAATCACGTCGGCCTTTGTGGACTTGATGACCTCAACCAGGCGGTCAACCTCGGCCGCGGTGGCGACGCCGTTGAACTTCTCCCGAGTCACATCCAGATTCGCGGCGGAGAGGGTGGCGGTAAGGTCATCGCCCACAAACCCCCACACAATGTCGTCCGCCAGCAGCAGAGGCTTACTGCCGATGGGGGAGAGAAACTCGCCCAGACGGCTGAGGGCACCAGCGCCCTGCACGTAACGACCGGGACTAATAACGGTACGGATGGGGGTGGTTTCAGACATAAGAATCCTCCAGCTGACGTCGTAGGCAGCGGCGCGAATGCCGCGCACTGTCGACCATACGCCGCCCGTTTTGCCGAGAACAGGGGGCGTTGCCGCAACCACAAACGCCGCCGGGCGGGTCAGAATCATCTGCCCGCCCAACGGCGTTGGGGTGTGGTTGGGGTGTTACTTGGGGGCTACTCGGTGGGGGCCTGACCGGGGAAACCGGTGCTCGCGCCCTCCGAGATGGAGGTGGCGGCCACTTCGCCTGTGTCATCCGCTTCTCCAACAATGGTGACGGAGTCGCCCTCGGTGAGCGCATCGAGCGTGGTATCGGAGGTGGCAGTCACACTGGTGTCATCGGTGGTGGTGACGGTGACCTGCTCGCCGTCGGCGTCTTCAATCACCATGGTGGTGCCGTCGACGGAAACCACGGTTCCGGTGGTGAGACCGCCCATGCCACCCATCGCTCCCGTGCCACCGGCTGCGCCATCGGGTGCGGTCATACCGGTGCGGTCACCGCCGAATCCACCAGCGGCCGTGGACGCACTCGCGGTGTTCTGCCCAATCAGCACACCGCCGTAAATGCCGATTCCCAGCACAGCGATGATGACAAGAGCGGGGGTGATAAAACGGGTGACCTTCTTCTTGGCCGGAGCAGTAGTGGTGGGCTGCGGAGCGTTGGGGGTGGTAGTCATGATGATTCTCTTTTCGCTAAAAACGGTAGATAGAACAGGAAAGTGAGGGCGGATGCCACAGACGCCGGGCTACACGGCGCGCAACGCCTGGATCGGGCGCATGGCAGCGGCACGGCCGGCGGGGTACACCCCAAAGAAAACCCCGATGGCGACGGAAACCCCGAGCGCCAGTGGGATGGAGTACCCCAAAATCACCGGTTGGGTGCCGTTGATTTCGAATTGTGCGCCGATGAGGGCAACCACTACTCCGAGCACCCCGCCGAGCATGGTGAGGGTCGCGGCTTCGGCGAGGAACTGCCCGAGGATCGCCCCACGCGTGGCACCCAAGGCTTTGCGGATACCGATCTCGCGGGTGCGTTCGGTGACCGAGACCAGCATGACGTTGGTCACACCGATCCCGCCGACGAGCAGGCTGATCGCGGCGACCGCGCCAAGCAAAACCGTGAAACTGTCGGCACTTTCGGCCTGGGTTTCCAGCAGCGAGGTCTGGTTGGTGATGGTGTACGGGGCGGTGTCCTCGGCCCCAACCCCTAGAAGCTGGTCGAGCATTACCCCAATTTCGCCTTCCGCCGCAGACACATCATCGCTGCTGGTGGCCTGCACCAGTAGCGAGCTGACCGCGCCGAAACCCGTGTAGGAGCGCTGAACGCGGGTGATGGGGGCGATGACGACTGTGTTGGGGTCGTCAACACCCGTGCTGCTTTGGGTGGCGAGGATTCCCACAACCGTAAACGGGGTGCCGTCCACCGTGATGGTCTCACCCAGTGCGCTACCGGTGGGGAACAGGGTGGTGGCCAGCTCTGAGCCGATCACGGCCACTTTCGCGGCACCGGTGACGTCCTCTTCTGTAAACGATTCGCCCGTAGCCACCTCGGAGGTGGACACCTCGAAGTACTCCGGCGTTGTGCCAATGATCGACACACTGTCGGTTGATGTATCAGCGGATGACACCGTCAACGAGGTGCTGACCTGCGGCACCACCGCCTCAACATGCCCCAGCCCGGCGTCGGCGAGTTGGTCGCTGACTCCCACGGTGATCTCTTTCACCGTGCTGCCCTCGGTGGTCGTGGCGCCGGGGCCACCGCCGCCTCCCGTGGAGCTGGCCCGCACGGTGACGGTGTCGGTGCCAAGCGCCGAAATGGAGTCGCGGATGGTTTGCGCTGATCCGTTGCCCACCGCCAGAAGCAGAATGACGGATGCCACCCCGATCAGCACCCCCAACAGGGTGAGTACCGAGCGCAGCTTATTGGCGGTGACCCCGCGCAGGGCGGAGAGCAGAATGTCGCCGGTTTTCATCGAAGCACCCCCACCCGGGTGGAGCGGTCGGTGACGATGAGCCCGTCGCTGACGGCGAGCACCCGGTGGGCGCGCTCGGCGACGTGTTCTTCGTGGGTGATGATGACGATCGTGCGCCCTTCAGAGGCGAGCCGATCGAAGATGGACAGGATCTCCTCGGTGGATTCGGAGTCAAGGTTTCCCGTTGGCTCATCGGCCAGCACCAGGGTGGGGGAGGTGACCAGAGCGCGAGCAATAGCAACACGTTGTTGCTGGCCACCGGAGAGTTCCTGGGGTTGGTGGTCGGCACGGTGACTGAGCCCCACCATGTCGAGCGCTTCCAGGGCGCGAGCGCGTCTCTCGCTGCGCCCGCGTCCGCCGTAGACCAGCGGCA
>DASYMY010000172.1:0-4470 GCA_036008825.1 Glaciihabitans sp. | reverse complement strand
GAGCGGATAACGCCTCTGCTTTCCGACCATGATGTGCGTCCGGGCGCCCTCAAACTTTTGCAGGCTGCCTCAGCGCTCGGCGTGCGCGTGGGAATTGTTAGCAACGCTCACTCCGGTCGCGCCCACCGCGCGCTGCTCGATCGGCACGGTCTTAGCAACTTTGTTGGTGTGCAGGTGTACTCGGACGAAGTTGGCATTCGCAAGCCGCACCCACGAATGATCACGCTTGCAGCCGAGGCTCTGGGCACCACCGCCGAGAACTGCTGGTACGTGGGCGACACTCTCGATCGCGACGTTGTTGCGGGTAGACGGGCATCCGTTGGAGCAGTTGTGCTTACTCGCTCGCAGCACACGGACGAGCCACCCTACGCTGTGGCTGACGTGGCGGATGCCATCTATGACACCCCGCTGGGTCTTGTCGAGGTCCTCTTGGCCAGTGCCGTTCAGCACACTCCTTCCACCGGCCCTTCGACCGCAGCAACGCCAGCAGCCTTCCCAAATGATGCCGCATCGGTCACCTCAATCGAGCCGCCTGCCGCGATCCTTCTGGACCACGGTGGTGTCATTTCCACTTCGGTAAAGGACCCTGCTGCCCAGCGTCGCTTCGGTCTTCAGCTGTCGCAGCGGATGCGGGCCGCTGGCCTTCCCTCCGACGAAGCGACGATTGTCACCGCTATTGAGACCGCCCGGTTTCGACACCGGCAGTGGAAGGATGCCACGGACGGCGGCAACACGGTCCCTGAGATTAGTCCGCGCGAGTTCTGGTGCGAGTTAGTCGGTGCGGGCCTCTCCCCCAGCGAGCGTGCCTGGCTTCGAGCGGAAGCGGCGGAGCTCTCCTTTGAATACGCCAGCATCAAAAGTTCGACGAGTATCCGTCCTGGCGTGCGGGAGCTCCTCGAACGTGCACGCAACTCGCGGATCCCCGTTGGCATCGTCTCCAACACACTTAGCGGTCGTGCGGTGCGCCAACGTCTTCTCGCCGCAGGGATCGAAGACTACTTTGCGGTGCAGATCTATTCCGACGAACTCGGTCTACGTAAACCCGATAAGTCGATGCCCGGCGAAGTTATTGCTGCCCTCGGCGTATCTGCTGCGGCCTGCTGGTTTGTGGGAGACAAGCCAGACCGCGATATGGCATCAGCCCATGCGGTCGGCATCCGTACGGCCATTTTGGTGCGCGGCGGGTCGCTGAGCGACTCCGACGTCGACCGCGCGGCACTCGCAACCGGAGTCGAGCGACCCGATTTTGTCGTTGATTCCATCCTCGATCTTGACCAGGTGCTCGCCACCGCGGTCTCCCGCAGCACACATCCCAGCACCACTTCCGAGCTTCGTCACGAAAGGGCACTGTCATGACCTCCTCACCCACCACATCGACATCCACACCCGCACGACGCGGGCTTCCACGTCCCGGCGATCTGAGCCAGGCACAGAAGTTGATGGTCTTTGTTCTATCAATGACAATGTTCGGACTGGCCAATATCCTCACGGAGGTTCTGCCTGAACTCCGCGTGGGCCCGGTAGAGCTGTCAATTTCGTATCTCGCTTTTGTTCCTGTTGTGATTGTGTGTCTTTTTCACCCGCTTTACGGAGCCCTGGGCGCCCCGCTCGGTGAGATCGTGTTTGTTGACCTTTTGATGGGCAACTTTTCGGGAATTGGCGAACTTGAGGGCTACATCCAATTAGCGCTCGGCTTGTATGTCGCCGGATCACTGGTTCGCGACCCGCGTAGCCGCAAACAGGTTGCGATAGCGGCGATGGTCGCCGTGTTGCTGGATAAATTGATCGGCGGCATCGTCGACATTGGCAAGGTGTGGGTTGGTGTTGCGGATGCCGAATTTGTTGAGGGTTTGCCTCAGAGCATCCTCCTTATCGAGGGAATCGCGTTCAGCACGGACTTCATCATCAGTGGCATCCTCTTCGGTGCTATCCCGGCGATGCTTCTAGCACCCCGGCTCTACGGAAAAATCGAGCCGCTTTTGGGAATGGAACCGCGGAACCCGAAGGTGCCGGTTTCCCGTCGGGCACAGGTATCCGCTCCGTTTGTTATTGGCGCAGTATTCCTCTCTTTTGTCGCGATGATCGCTGCATTCCTCGACGAGCTCGATGTGAAGTTTGGGGTCTGGGAGCCTGACTTCATCGACCAGTACGGCAGCCAGTTCCTCTGGTTGGGCGTGTCAGCCGCGGTTATCGTGCTTGTTGCAGCGATTGTGATCGTCCGGTGGGCGATGCGACGGCGCGGAGTGAACCGCGCAGCATTCGCCGAGCGAACCAACGTGCGCTCGTGAGCGTCGTCATCGAAGTGACCGACCTGAGCTTTCGCTACCCTGGCGCGGCAGCACCGAGCCTGACAGGAGTCAATCTCCGCATCGAGCGAGGTGACTTCGTGGCGGTCGTTGGGGGCAACGGGTCGGGCAAGACCACCCTGTGCAAGAGCTTCAACGGACTCATCCCCCACTACTGGTCGGGTGAGTTCAGCGGAGCAGTCATCGTGGCTGGTGAAGACACCACTGATATTTCTGTAGCCCGACTCTCCCACCTCGTTGGATACGTCTACCAAGACTTCGGCAACCAGCTTGTTCGCCCGACCGTGTACGACGAGGTCTCATTTGGGCCGGTGAATTTTGGCCTGACCGACCACGCCGAGCGAACGGAAGAGGCCATGGGCCTACTGGGCATTGCCCACCTTCGAGCGAAGTTCGTGTGGCAGCTTTCCGGTGGCCAACAACACCTGGTGGCACTGGCGAGTGTTCTTGCGATGCGGCCCGAAGTGATCATTGTGGATGAGCCGGTTGCTGAGCTGGACCCGGTTCATGCCGAACAGGTCTATGACCGGCTGCGTGAACTCAATCGTGACTACGGCACAACAATTGTGGTGATTGAGCATCACGCCGAGTTTGTAGCCCGGTATTGCCGCAGCGTGGTGCTTATGTCGGGTGGCAGCGTTGCCTGGCACCTCCCCGTGCGTGATGCCCTTGCCCGCGCCGACGAGCTGGCCGAACACGGTATTCCGGCACCTCAAGTGGTCAAACTCAGCCGCGCCCTTGCTCCGACCAAACCGGTAGCTACCACTGTGCCTGAATTGGTTGAGCTGCTGGGTGAAGCGACCACCGAGCAGTGCTCGTTAGATCTCGCAGCTACGGTTGCACCCTGTCCTCAGCCCGTGTCGTGTGTGGCATCCATGTCAGCTGTGCGGTTCGGGTACCGAACGGTTCAGGGCGGCCGGTCGAAGGTGCTGGACGGAATTGATCTCACCCTGCATGAGGGCGAACGTATTGCCCTGGTGGGCGGCAACGGGGCAGGCAAATCAACCTTGCTGAAGCTCCTAACCGGCCTGAAAGTTCCGCTGTCTGGCGAGGTGGTGGTGGACTCCACAAACACGCGATCCATTTCCGCAGCTGAGCTTGCCGATCGTGTCTCGTATCTCCATCAGAGACCGGAACAAATGTTCCTCAATGACAGTGTGCGCTCGGATGTCGCGATGTTCCCGCGTTCGCGCAAACGGCCGGACGCGACTGCGACCGTGGAGCGCGTTCTCGAACGGGTAGATCTGCTCGGCGTGGCCGATCGAGATGGACGAATGCTCTCCGGAGGACAGCAACGACGAGCGACGCTCGGTATTGGGCTGGCAATGACCCCCACCCTGCTGCTATTGGATGAGCCGACCTCGAGTCTGGACGTAGCCACGCGTGACATCGTGATCGCAATGCTTGCAGATCTCTCGGACCGCATTCGTTGTGTAGTTGTCGCCACCCATGACATGCACCTTGTGGCCGAATGGGCAGACCGGGTGATTGTGCTCGGCCAAGGTCGGGTTCTGCGCGACTGCAGCCCGGCAGAGTTGTTCGACGACGCAGCTCTCCTGACCGAGGCGATGCTTGTGCCGCCGCAGGTGACCCAGTTGGGCATTGCGATGGGGATGAGTCCGCCGGCGTTGACCATAGCGGAGTTCATCGCCCGGTTCGATTCGCCTCAAACTCCTATCGAGCAGGCAATGACGATCTCAAGTGCGGCGGTTCCCTCATGACCACAACGGAAGAGCGTTCGAATACCGACATCAGCGACTCCACAGTTCGGAGTACGACCGGAAGAAAGCAGCGCAAGGAACGAGACACCCTCTCGGTGGAGTGGGTGAAGCTTGAACTCCTTCGAACCGCCTATGCCACTCGCGGTGGCTTGCTCTCCGTCATGGATCCACGGGTCGTGGTCATCTGGTACTTGCTGATGGGAATCAGCCCCTGGTTCACCCACAACCTCACGGTGCTGTCGATTCTGTTTGCTGTGACTGCAGGATCGGTGATCGCGAGCCGGGTGGGTCCGTTGGTATTGGGCCTGTTCGTCATTGGCCTTGTAGGCGAGGGCTTTTACGTTTTCACCGCCGCGTGGTTCTTTGGCGGGGACCTCACAACGGTGCTGTCACTCCTGGAATTGACCCTCAAGCTTGGCACGCTCAGCATGGCCAGCATGGCG
>DASYMY010000171.1:0-3922 GCA_036008825.1 Glaciihabitans sp. | reverse complement strand
GCTCGACCAACTGCGGGCATCCGGACTCGTTATCAACCACACATCGTCGGGCACACCTTTAAACCTCGGTTCAGGCGCCCAACTCGCCGTCTATCGTGTTGTGCAAGAAGCGCTCACCAACGTGCTGCGCCACGGCGATGTCACTCAGCCCGTCCACGTGGACTTTTCCTGGACATCGACCCACTTGGAGATCATCATCACCAGTCAACTGACGTCCTCCCCGCACACCGGCGAGCTACGGCTAGGCCACGGCCTTGCCGGAATGAAAGAACGCGCCGTTCTTGCGGGCGGTGAACTGACTGCCGGCCCGCAGGGAAACAGCTTTGTGGTCGCAGCCTCTCTCCCATCGTCGGGTCGGATGGTGCGCGCATGAGCGAGCGCATCCGCGTAGGGATCGTGGATGACCAGTCACTTTTCCGTGCGGGCATCCGAATGCTGGTCTCCTCCCAGGACGATCTCGAATTTGTGGGGGAGGCAGGCAACGGTGTTGAGGGAGTGGCAATGGCCACCACCACCCAACCCGACGTGATCCTCATGGACATTCGTATGCCCGTGATGGATGGCATCGCCGCAACCGAGACGATCCTTTCCGGCGCTGAGGCGGCGAGAACGGAACCGCCGCGCATCATCGTCCTAACAACCTTTGACCTCGATGAAGCGGCCACCCGCGCGATCCGGGGTGGAGCCAGCGGATTCCTCCTGAAGGATACTGATCCCGAGTTTCTCCTTGCCGCCATTCGGACCGTCCACGCCGGCACGTCGGTGATTGCCGCTGCGGCAACCCGAGAACTGTTCCAACATTTTGATTCCGGATCAACGCCGGCAGCGGAGCCCGCCTCCTACAGCACATTGACGGTTCGAGAGAAGGACATTTTCCTGCTCGCCGCCCGCGGACTGAGTAATGCGGAAATTGCCGCTGGGGAGTTTCTCAGCGAGGCCACCGTCAAAACTCACATCAGCCGCATTCTTGGAAAATTGAGCTTGCGTGATCGGGTACAACTGGTCGTCTTCGCCTTCGAACACCGTCTGGTGGAGTAGCACCACAACGGCGGGAATCATCCTGCAGAACGATGCAACTGCATCTCCCGCCCGATTTGCACAACAGCTGACGTTTGTAGCGTCTTATGTATGGAAATCACTACCACCCCGCCACCGGTCGCCCGTGTGGTCAATCTGACCAAATCCTACGGAACAGGTACCGCCCGCGTTACGGCACTTGATGAGGTGACAATTTCCCTGGAGCGCGGCAAGTTCACCGCGATCATGGGGCCAAGCGGCTCAGGCAAATCGACCCTGATGCACATCATGGCCGGGCTAGACACTGCCACTTCCGGCGAAAGCTGGTTGGGGGAGACGAACATTACCGACCTGGGGGACACCGAGCTGACCCTCCTCCGCCGTCGCCGTATTGGGTTCGTCTTTCAATCGTTCAACCTTGTTCCCACTCTCGACATTGAGGGCAACATTCTTCTTCCCTTTGAACTCGATGGCCGCCGGCCCACCAGCGCCGAATCGGAGTGGATCGCCCACCTAGTGTCAACGTTGAACTTGACCGATCGACTCCGACACCGCCCGCACGAACTGTCTGGCGGACAACAGCAACGTGTTGCCATCGCCCGTGCCCTGGGTGCACGGCCCGACCTGGTGTTTGCCGACGAACCCACCGGCAACCTCGACTCACGCACCGGTCGCGAAGTACTCGCATTACTGGCGGCCGCCAGTTCCGAGTACGGACAGAGCATCGCCATGGTCACCCATGACCCCATTGCTGCCAGCTATGCCGACCGAATCCTTTTCCTCGCTGACGGGCACGTCGTTGAGGAACGACCACGCTCCACCCCTGAGGACATCAGCCGGTTTATGCTCGGAATGGAGCGCACCGCATGATCCGCAGCACACTCCGCGGCAACTCTCCCAGTGTTCTCGTCGCCGCTCTCAGCTCCGCATTCGGGGTCTGCCTGCTTCACAGCACCAACGCGCTAGGCACCATGATCCGTGGCGACGATGTCACCGGCTCGAGCGACACCGCAGCCTTCTTCCTCAGCGTCGTTGCGCTGGTCTTTATTGCCGTCGCGGTTTTCGTTGGGTCAATAGTGACGGTCAATACCTTCGCCACCATCATCGCCGGTCGCACCCGCACCATTGCGTTGATGCGCCTTATTGGCTCCAGCGCGAGGCAGCAACGCCGGCAGGTAGCGAAGGAAGGCCTGACCGTCGGGATAATTGGCTCCGCACTCGGGGCCATCATCGGCACCGCCTTGGCTGTCACGGGAATTGCTGTGTCGACCGCCGCCGGTGCGATCCCCGCACTGGACTACCGCTACTTCGAACTCAACCTCATTCTTCCCATCGTCGCGGTCGCCCTCACTACCTGGCTCGCCTCCTGGATCGGATCACGCCGTGTCCTTGACGTCTCACCCATCCACGCGACAGGTGCTGCCGAAGAGATGACGCACGAACAATCACGCTCCCGTCGTGGACGCAACACCGTCGCAATCACCCTGTTCGCGCTCGGTATGCTCATCCTTCTGGCAGGAACCGCAATCGGAATGGTCTCCCCGCTTGGCGTGTTGGTCGGTGTGGTGGGCGGTTTCCTTTCCTTCACCGGTGTGGTTCTCGGAGCGCACCTGGTGATGCCGTACACGCTGCGAGTCGTCGGCCGCGCATTCGGACGGTCTGCCCCCGGCAAGCTCGCCGCCGAGAACGCGGTGCGGTACCCGGAACGCAGTTCGCGTACCACCATTGGTCTGGTCATTGGGGTCACGCTTGTCACCATGTTCGCCGTCGCTATCGAAAGCTTCCAGGTCTTTATCGCCGAAGCTCAAAAAGCGGACCCGCTGTACTACACCGGCATCGACGAAATGATGGTTATCACCATCACCGTGTTATCGGTCCTCACCGGCTTCAGCGCCCTCATCGCCGCCCTCGGACTGGTCAACACCCTGTCCCTCAGCGTTATGCAGCGCACCCGCGAACTGGGGCTTCTGCGTGCCCTCGGATTCACCGCGCGTCAGGTGCGACAGATGATTCTGGTTGAAAGCGCCCAGCTCACTGTGGCAGCAGTACTGGTGGGGCTGGTTCTGGGCACGGTCTATGGCTGGGCAGGCGCCCAGGCCACGTTTGGCTCCATCCAGGGCAGCCCCGGAATTATTGTTCCCGCCGTTCCTTTCGCGCTCCTCGCGGGAGTTGTAGTTGCCGCAGCCGTGCTCACTTGGGCGGCCTCGGTTGCGCCCTCCCGCCGAGCCACCCGCATTGCACCCGTCGAGGCGTTGGCGGTGCAGTGAGCCGGGCGGGGCCGCCGCCCACTTCTCGCCTCGGCGGGAGGTTGGTGGTAGCCTCGTTCTTGTGTTGTTCGGTCTGCTCCTCCTTAGCTGCCGCGACGAGTCCTAAACAGGCCTCCCTCGTCGCGGAGTTTGCTGTTGGCTGACCACTACGACCTAAGGGAAAGAACCTGATGCGCAACACCCAAAAGCCGTCGACAATGCCGACGCACAAGTACCGTCCGTACTCCGAGCAGTTCACGGTTGATCTGCCCGACCGTACCTGGCCAACAAAGCAGATTACTCAGGCGCCCGTATGGTGCGCAGTTGACTTGCGCGATGGCAACCAAGCGCTGATCGACCCCATGAGCCCCGAACGCAAACGCGTGATGTTCGAACTGCTCGTGCGAATGGGGTACAAACAAATTGAGGTCGGGTTCCCCTCCGCCAGCCAGACCGACTTCGACTTTGTGCGCTCGCTCATCGACGACGACCTGATTCCTGACGATGTCACAATCCAGGTTCTGACCCAGGCCCGCGAGCACCTCATCAACCGCACTTACGAGTCGATCAAGGGCGCCAAGCAGGCAATCGTTCACCTCTACAACTCGACCAGCGTTCTGCAGCGCGACGTGGTATTCCGCCAAGACAAACAGGGCATC
>DASYMY010000170.1:0-1570 GCA_036008825.1 Glaciihabitans sp. | reverse complement strand
CGTGGTCCAAGACACCGTCTCCCAAAATATCCTGAACCGAAAGTCCCTTTTACCACCACCATCATCACCACAACAACTACTTACGACACTCTTTTCCTCCCGAACATCCACTATCTAAGACATCTCCCAAGGCTGTACTGCCGTCTTTTCTTGTCTTCTCTCCTGCCGGCAGCGCAATACGAAGCCACCCTCCCTACTGTACAGTACATCCTACCAACCACTTCCCTCTTTTAGGCCTCACCGAGCGCGGGAAATAAGGTATGGTCGTCACTGTACATACGCACTTACTTACGTCGGACAGTACGTTGCACACGGCCTGCAGCTCGCCAGCTCCCCTGCCAAGCCCGCCCAAACCACTCGGCATCACCGCGGCTGCTCCCTCCTTCAGGTCTGGCTCTGCGTAGCAACGGCTAACACGCATGATGCTACGCACAGTACTGTTTCGGTACTGGACACTGCTGTCGGGCGATCGTTGCCCGTGCCATGTCGTCCATTGGAGATTACGCCGGCCATGAGATCGGGGGAGGCGTTCGATGAGACGTTTGATATTTCGAAAGGGTCCTGTATTTACAGCACCTACGACACAAAACCTCAGAGCACGGTGAAGGCATCGTGGTGCAACCAGCGGGCCTTGCCGATGCCGTTTGCGCTATTGTCGTTGCCATTGTTGTTCTTTGTTGCCATTGTCACTATGGCCAGGGCTGAGGCTATCATTACTTGGGTCAACCGCCACCACGCACCCACGACGTCGTGCACCCAACCTCGCCCCAAGAGTATTGTTATTGTCAAACTGGCCGCAGTCCAGATGCAACAATGCGATCAATAAATGCAACATAGCCTTGCGGCACCTCAACTACCTAAGGTAGGTGCTTACAACAATTATACTGTACCTCACAGAACAACCTCACAGCTGGAAGCCTTCATCCTCCCAGTCGCACAACCACCGCGCTTGCACTCGCCTCCCCGCAAGTCCCTCTACCCCGATGCGCATCTCCTCGCCCGGCACCAGATCGACAAAGTTATCCGCGAACACCGCGTCCTCGCCCTCCTCGATCGGCACCGACACCACCACCCCCTTCGCAGGGGCGTCCGCCGTGAGCACGACCTCGTCCTTCCCCGCGCCGTTCCTCTCCACCGTCGCGCGCACCTCCAGCTTCTCCTTGAACCGCACGAATTTCAGCGGCTCTGGCCACGACACCCAGCGCGCCAGCTTCCTGCCCTCGCCGTCCACCAGAGCAGCGGCAACGACCGTCGTCGCGTGCTGCGGGATCGCCAACGTCGTCAGCTCGTTGCTCTGGTTCGGCTTCAGGCGCACGCTTCGCCGGGCCTCGTCGGCGGGCAGAGGCACCTGTGCGCCGCTCTCGATATCCCACGCCGTGAGCTCCAGCGTGGCATCGAGCGCGGTCGTGCTCCCGTTGACCGCCCACACGTCCAGCGCCGCCTTCTGCGCCCGGTATCCCATGGTGATGTAGGGCGGCGGCGACGTCTCGACGCGCTCCATGCCCACGACCACCGGCGCCAGCGCGCGCTGTGTGATGTAGAACGACGGCTTGCGGTGCAGGTCCACGTC
>DASYMY010000169.1:0-7290 GCA_036008825.1 Glaciihabitans sp. | reverse complement strand
CGTGAAGAGACTATCGGATTCGCCGCCTCACCCCGGTTAGCTCACCCGGCGGTGTCGATACTGCGCACAACCTTGGCCGGATTACCCACGGCGATAACTCCTGCGGGAATGTCCTTTGTGACAACGGACCCGGCACCAATCACGCTGCCGGCACCAATCGTCACCCCAGGACAGACGATGACGTTGCCGCCCAACCACACGTCATCCTCAATGGTGATCGGGTGAACACGTTCGTAGCCGGCTCGCCGCTCCACGATGTCGAGGGCGTGCTCGGGGGTGTACAGGCGCACGCTTGGCCCGATCAGCACATTGTTACCGATTCGGATCTCGCCGCCGCCCAAGGCGAGGAAGTCCCCGTTGATAAAGGTGTTTGCTCCGACGTGCAGGCGCGAGCCGTAGTCCATGTAGATGGGTGGACGAAAGTCGAGGTTCTCCCCCGCCGTTCCCAAAATGCTGGCCAAAAGTGCTTTGGCCTTGTCGGGGTTCTCGTCATAGATGGCGGTAATGCTCCGGCAGGTGCGCTGGGTGCTGCTGGTCATCTGCGCCAATTCGGGCCCAAAACGGTACCGATACCACTGCCCCGCAACCATTTTGCTGTACTCAGAACGGTCAGGGTCAGCCATCGGGATGTCGTCGTATGCCATGGTGAGCAAGCCTAAACCCGGCGGTGTTGAGCCGAGCTGGGCCTTTCGACCCGTCAGCTGTGTAACCCGCGTTGTTCACTCACCCACAGGTGGTACTGCGACCAGGGGTCATCGACTCCGTCACGGAGCCGCCGAATGTGCTCTAGAAGGGTGTCGTTGATGGTGAACCACTCGGTGCGCGCCAACCGATAGTTGGCGAACTGACGGTGACGTTTCTGTTCGCGCTCCCGTCCCCCACGTTCGAACGCGAGGAGCTCGTCGTGCACCAAAGTCGATAAGCGAGAACGGGGATTAGCGGATGTCCCAATCTTGATGCGCTCGCCAAAACGGATGTAGTACACAATGTCGACCCGCACAGCATCGCTGGGCTCGTCGGGAATGTCTCCTACTTTCCACTCGCAGATCGCGCAAAGCCACCCGGACGGATACTTGACCCCGAGCCGCGATCCACACGCCATGCACGGTGACGGCAGCCGATCCGTCACCCCCACTTCTCGTTCGACCCAGTTGTGGGCGACCAGAAAATGGTGCGGGCACAGGCTCAACGGGGCATCCGCCTCGACAGCGTTCTGACAGGGTGCGGTCAGGGTTCCGGCCACACATTGACGGTCGATCGGTTCCCTCACCACAGCGCTAATGCTAGGCGGCACCACTGACGGTAGAAACGACTTGACCGTGGGCCAGCTCGAGACGGGTTCCCGTCCACCGTTGACGCAACCAGCGGTCGTGGCTGGCCACAACAACAGCGCCCGGGTAGGTGCCGAGGGCATCCTCCAGCTCCGATGCCAGGTTCAGCGAGAGGTGGTTGGAGGGTTCGTCGAGCAGAAACACGTGCGGCGGTTTCGCAATAATGAGCGCGAGAGCCAGACGGCGTTGCTGCCCAATCGACAACTCCCCGACTGCCCGATCGATGTCGCGTGCGGTCAGCAAGCCGAAGCTTGACAGCGGCAGCGCGGCTGCCCGCTTCTCTCCCACGGTGACTTCATAAATTGTGCGGGGAGTCAGCGCCGGGTTAGCGAAATGGACATCCTGCTTCAGCAGGGCAACGCGCAGCCCCTTCGGATGCTTCAGCGTTCCGGTTGCGGCACCGGTGAGACGAATTTGGCCAGCCAACACACTCAGCAGAGTCGATTTGCCGGCTCCGTTGGGTCCGGTAACCAATAGCCGAGCGTCTGGCTCAACGGTGAACTCGTCTAGGTTCAGACGGCCCTCAACGCGGGCGCCGGTGAGGGACATAATGGGCCCATCCACCTCGAGCGGCTGAGCGCCCTTGGGGATACCACCGAAGCTGAGCACGGTGGGCGGCGACAGGATCTGGTTTTCTTCCAGGTCGAGGTAGTGCGCTTCGGCGTTGCGTACCCGCCTCGCAACGGCCCGCTCGACGTTGCCGGCTTTGAAGTCAAAACCAACCTTGTCGTTGTCTTTGCGACCGTAGTCGTTCTCCACCTCGCGAGCAGTGACGTTGAGGGTATATTCCAGACGCAGCAGTT
This sequence comes from Glaciihabitans sp., assembly GCA_036008825.1. Lineage (GTDB taxonomy): Bacteria > Actinomycetota > Actinomycetes > Actinomycetales > Microbacteriaceae > Glaciihabitans. The sequence continues at coordinate 5,156 of DASYMY010000169.1, read as the reverse complement.
CGGCCTGTTCGGCACGGAATTGGTGCTCCCAGCGGGTGCGCTCAGCGGCCTTTTCACCGAGGTACGCCGTGTAGCTGCCGGTGAACTTGACGAGGGCTTCGCGCGCCGGGTCGATGTCCACCAGCACTGTGGCTACCTCGTCGAGGAAGGCACGGTCGTGGCTGGCAAAGACAACGGGGCCACGCCACTGGGTGAGCTGTTTGCGGAGAAACTCGGTGGCGTTGTCGTCGAGGTGGTTGGTTGGCTCATCCAACAGCAAAGCGAGGGGACGGCCAAGCAGCAATGCCGCGAGGGCGAAGCGGGACCGTTGCCCACCACTGACCTCGTCGAGGCGCCGGTCGAGGGGGATGCCACTGATACCCAGTCCCGCGATGAGTTCGTCGCGGCGTGATTCCACGTTCCAGACATCGGCGGCTTCGGCTGCAGCCAGTGCGCGTGCGTAGCGTCCGTTGGCACGTTTGGCGACCTGCGCGTCGGTGGAGGTTCCGCCATCAGCGAGGGAGCGAGCAGCAGCATCCAGTTCGGCTTCGATGGCCCGCAGGGACGCCAGTCCGCCTTCGATCAAATCGTTGACGGTATCGCTCGGAAGGTACTGCACTTCTTGCCAGAGCAACCCGGTGCGGGCGGGACGCACAACCCGGCCGAGGTTCGGCGCTTCAGCGCCGCCCATAATACGCAGCAGGGTGGACTTCCCCACCCCGTTCTCGCCGATGAGACCGAGGCGGTCTTTTTTGTCCACGATGAGGTTGAGATCGGTCAGCACGGGGTGCTCACCGTAAGAGTGCGACACCCCGTCAACCCGAATGTGGGTCGGCGATGGTCGGCTCGAGATGTCCTCGGCGTTCACCAGACGGGAGCGCACCGGCTTCGACTGAGTTGTCGGGTCGAGTGTGGGGTTAGTACTGGCAGATCGAGATGATGCAGGCATGGGTGCCACCGTTTCCGAAGGGTCAAATTGGTTCCTGCACGGGCTCTGCAGCGAACGCCACCCCACAACGTCGAAGACGCGGAGAATTTCGGAGATGGCTTCATCACGCTGCGCCTCAGGCGCGGGACGAAAACAGTTATCTCTTCATAGCGTTATAGAGATTAGCCGGTTCGGCGCACGATCTCAATCTTTCACAGCGGATACCCGTACACCGCGGCCTCAGTCGGCGAGCAAAACCTCTTTCGCGTGCGCGTACTTTGCTGCGAGCCTGTCCCGGGTTTCAGCATCGAGCTGACCGAGCCGCCACTGTGCTTCGTTGTCGGCGATGTCGGCAAGTTTTACCGCAACGGCAATGGTGTGCGCCTTGATCTTCAGGTAGTACTCGTCGTCGGAGACATCCGCCGTTCGGGTCATCAATTCAACTACGTCAACAATGTCGGGAAGCACCCCGGCTGCACGCAGATCGGCGGCCGTGATGTCGGAGTCTTCGATCACGTCGTGGAGCCAGGCGGCGCAGTGAGCGACGGGTTCGTCTAGCCAGTCGAAGGCCTCGGCGACACGGGCGGGATGGTTGATGTAGCTTTCGCCGAGCTTGTCGGTCTGTCCGCGGTGGGCGATGGAGGCGATTGCCTCCGCACGTCCACGTTGCACCATGGCTTCTGCCGTGTCCATCAGTTCCACTTGCGGCCCACTTTCGTTGAACGTGTTGCCGTCGTTTTTGACGGCACTTCCAACCTAGCGGGGTCGCTCTCAGACCAGGATAGGAACGGGCGCGGCGACGGGGTGAGCGGTCGCGACCGCTCCAGTGTTGGCGCTAATGACGGGGATTGACTCCGTGGTGACGGACTCGGAAGCCAGAATCGGCACGGGAGCGGTTTGCGGGCCGGTCACAGTGCCAACGGCGAACTCGTCCGATGCGCCAATGATCTCGGTGGAGACGGTGAGCGGTGCCAGGGTGCGTCCGCGGCGGATGACCACAATGGTCGCGATCGATAGCGGCAAACTGATCATGCTGGGGGCTGCAACCCAGAACGACTGGCTCAAAATTCCGAAGACACCCCAGAGCAGGTAGCTGCCCACCGACAGCCACTGAGTTGTTTCAGAGACCCCGGCCAACCGGACGGCGTCGTTACGGTTCTGCCAGGTGATTCGGGCCTGCGGGATCCACATAAGGATGGCGAAAAGCGTCGCGGTGAAACCGAGAGCGTTGATGAAAAAAGCGGTCGTGAACATCGCGGCGTGCTGTACTTTCTAACGGTCCGCGGGAGAGCCCCAATGGACAAATGATGCGAGGGCATCAACGATGCCTTGCACATAGTAGGGACACAAACCGACACCTGTCCAGTTGATTTATCGTGTCGCAAAAATTCGTTATTTCGCTCGCCTAGACTCGGCCCATGTCTCGCCTCGTTGTTGTACTTCCGCTCGCCCCATTGCAGCAGGGCGAACGGTTCGAGGTCGCCGAATGGCCGCTCCACATCACGGTGCTTCCGCCGTTTCTTACTCAGGCGAAACCGGAGCACATCACCAGTGTTCTCGAAGGAATAGCGTCCGCTTGTGGCCCCATCGTCGGCGTAGCGGACGAGGATGCATTGTTCGGACGCAGACACAACATTCCCGTCACGGTGATGGCACCGAACGCTGCACTGACGCAGCTGCACAGGGCGTTGATCGAGGCCTTACGTCCCTTTGGCGCTGAGCCAGACGAACCCGCCTTCACCGGCAACTCCTTCCGGGCCCATGTCACGGTGAAAGGCGAGCGCCGCATTCACCCCGGCGACACCGTGCACCTCACTCAACTGGCTCTGGTGGACATGGTGCCGCGCCACGACGGTGGACGAACCGTGCTCGCGGTGTTCCCACTGGGCGACCCGGAGCGCACTGAGCTTTCTTAGCGGCCCGACTGAATCGGTGTCAGCGCCTGGAAGTACTCCGTGAGGGCGGGGTAGTAGTCCGAAAAAGTGGGCAATGGCTGGCCCGCGTGTGCGGCGACAAGCATGTCGAGGTAGTACTCCCACCCTGCGCCGATCTCACCAATACTGTTTGCCTCCACGAGGTAGTGGGTGAACGTCAGTATTGTGCGACCAGCGTGCTCTCTAAGCGTCAGCTCCAACAGCCAGGAGCCATACTCATCCACCGTGGATATCGCCAAGTCGTACGGCCGTTCACACACCTCAATGTGCGCGTCCAACCAGGGTGATCCGTCCTCAAACCGCATCTGCACACTGATGTCCGCGTTCGCGTGTGCCGGACCCTTCCACGGTCCAAACCACTCTGCGGTTCGGTCGGTGTCAGTGATCCACGCCCACATCTCAACGGCGGATGCCTCAAAGGCGCGGGTCAACTCCAGGTGGGTCCCCGAGCTGGTGTGCACCAGCGTGGCAGTGGGAGTGGGCATGCCGCCATTCTCACGCACCCGTCGCGGAACCACATCCCCCTGGTGTTGTGGGCCTCATCTGCAGTACGCCCTAATCGAGAGTGGGCGACACCTGGTCTTTGACCTGCTTGCGCAGGACTTTGCCGAGCAGTGACCGGGGTGTGTTGGTGATCTGAACGATCCGCTTCGGCACCTTGTAGGCGGAGAGGTGTTCGCGGCAGTGGTTCCTCAGCGAGGTCTCGTCGAGGGTGCTGCCGGGTTTCAGTTCTACCGCTGCCACCACCATCTCCCCGCCGCCGTCGAGTACTTTGCCAAATACGGCTGCGTCGACCACCGCGTCGTGAAGACGGAGGACCGCCTCCACCTCGGAGGGGGACACATTGAAGCCTCCCGTGATAACGAGTTCTTTGGCCCGGTCCACGATGGTGGTGAACCCGTCCGCGTCAACCGTGACAATGTCGCCGGTGCGAAGCCAGCCGTCGGCGGTCAAGGTTTTCGCCGTCTCATCCGGGTTGTTCCAGTACCCCTGGAAGACCTGGGGGCCCTTGATTAGCAGCTCACCCGGCTCGCCCTGGGCGACTTCAACGGTTGGGTCATCCTGGTCCACTACTTTCATCCAGGTGGACGGGAATGGCACTCCGATGGTTCCGGGGCGGCGGGTGGGGTGGAACGGGTTTCCGAGGGCGACCGGTGAGGACTCCGTCATGCCGTAGCCCTCCACCAGAAGTCCGCCCGACATGGACTCCCAAAGTTCCACCACGTGATCCGGAAGGTTCATGGCGCCGGAGATGCAGTACTTGCAGGACTTGAGAGAAATCCCCCGCTCCTTCGCGGCGATCGCGGTGCGCTCGTAGATCGGGGGAACAGCACAGTAGACAGTCGCGGGCGACTTCTTCATGGCGTCAAGCACCAGGTCTGGGTCAAACTTCGGAAACAGCACCAGAAGGGCTTGCTTCCGAATGCCGTAGGTCAGGTACAGGGTCATCCCAAACGCGTGGAACATGGGCAAAATCGCGTAGAAGATTTCTTTGCGATACTCCGCGCCGTGCATCCAGGCTTCACCCTGTAGCGCGTTGGCCGACAGATTGAGGTGGGTGAGCATTGCCCCTTTGGGGTGACCGGTTGTGCCTGAGGTGTATTGAATGGCGGCCAGATCGTTGACCGTTGGGCGCGGATGGCTGGGCTCAATCACCCCATGTTTCAGCAGAACTTTCCAGGCAATCGTTCCGGGGGCCTTAGCGCTCAACGCATCGCGGGACGCACGCAGCTTCGCTACCGGAAGGCCAAGCGCCATTCGCTTGATTCGCGGAAACTCGTCGAGCAGGTTCACCGACACAACGTGGTCAATTTCAATATCCGAAGGGAAGGATGCCACGGTCGCCGCGGCCTTGTCCCAGACGATGACAATGCGAGCCTGGTGGTCTTCGAACTGATGTCTCAGCTCCCGTGCCGTGTAGAGCGGGTTGTGCTCAACCACCACGGCTCCCAGACGGAGGATCGCGTAAAACGCGACAACGTGCTGCGGGCAGTTAGGAAGGATCAACGCGACGCGGTCCCCCGCGCGCACACCCAGTTGGCGCAACCCCTCAGCTGCCCGGTTGATCTGGTCACCCAGGTCTGCGTAAGTGGTGCGGCGGCCGAAGAATTCCAGAGCGGGAAAGCTGGCTGCTTCGGCGACCGAGTTCTCCAACATGTGAATGAGGGACTCGGTGGGCATTTCAATATCGGCGGGCACTCCGGGCTGATAGTTCGCTAGCCATGGTCGCTCATCGGTGTTCGACATGACCTCATCTTCGCGTGAACCGTGGGCGGGCCGCGGAAGACACGGCGAACTTGCCGCGAACCGGCATC
>DASYMY010000168.1:0-2613 GCA_036008825.1 Glaciihabitans sp. | reverse complement strand
TTGGAAGCTTCGAGAACCTACTGACGCCATACGGTGTGCTCGTTCTCGTCAAAATTGCGGCGCTCGGTGCCCTCGGCCTGTTCGGTGTCGCTCAGCGTCGCTTCCTCATTCGCCGTATGGCCACCCAGCCGGAGAAGGCTCGCGCATCGTTCGTGTGGTTGGTCAGTGCCGAACTCGCCTTTATGGGACTCGCTTCCGGTGTTGCAGCAGCCCTCGCTCGCACGGCGACGCCCGAGCCAGAAATTCCAGCCTCGCAGCTGACAAATCCCACCCCGGCCGAACTTCTCACCGGCAGCCCGCTGCCACCACCACCCACCTTCGCCCTGTATTTCACCCAGTGGAACTTTGACCTGCTCTGGATTCTCATCTGTGCCTTCGCGGTGTTCTTCTACCTCGCCGGAGTAGTACGTCTGAAGCGTCGTGGCGACAGCTGGCCGCTCCACCGAACCCTGCTCTGGGTCGCTGGTATGGCTGTGCTGTTCTACATCACCAACGGTGGGGTGAACGTGTACGAAAAGTACCTTTTCAGCTCGCACATGCTCGCTCATATGGTGATGGGCATGATGGTGCCAACGCTGCTGGTTCCTGGCGCGCCCGTCACTCTGGCCATGCGCGCTATTGCGCGCCGCACAGACGGAAGCAGGGGAGCGCGCGAGTGGATTCTCCTCGCCGTGCACTCCCGCTACTTTGGGATCCTCTCCAACCCTCTTGTGGCCGCGCCCCTGTTTGTTGGCTCACTGTGGGCGTTCTACTACACACCCTTGTTCAGCTGGGCGACCACCGACCACATCGGTCACCAGTGGATGATTATCCACTTTGTGCTGACGGGGTACCTCTTTGTTCAGTCTTTAATCGGTGTTGACCCGTCGCCGTCTCGCCCGCCCTACGCCATGCGTTTGCTGATCCTGCTGGGCACCATGGCGTTCCACGCATTCTTTGGCCTAAGCCTGATGACCGGCACCGGGCTGCTTCTGGCGGACTGGTACGGCGCAATGGGGTGGGACACCGGAGTATCTGCGCTCAGTGACCAGCAGACCGGCGGTGGCATCGCCTGGAGTGTTGGCGAGATTCCCACCATCTCCCTGGCGATTGCTGTTGCCATCATGTGGGCGCGTAGCGACAAAAAAGAATCCACCCGCTACGACCGCAAGGCGCAGCGTGATGGGGACGCTGAACTGGCTGACTACAACGAGATGCTCGCCAAGCGAGCGGACCAACCCGTCCGCCGTTGACATCTGCCGCTGACGTCCGGCGCTGACACTCGGCGGCAACTGATATCCGCCATGTGATGGTGTGGGGGAGTGTTAGCCGTAATTGGCTTGAATGGCCAACGAATTGTCGGGCTGAATGGTTAGCAGGTACGAGACGGTGAATGGGATTTCTTCATCGAAGTCCCGCACCGTGCCGTCGAAGAGTGAACGTACTTCGACCGAGAGATGGGCGGATGCCGTCGTGATGGGCATAACCCACTCGCCGATGGTGCTTCCGGGGATGATTTCGACGTTCGGGTAGGTCGAAATGGACCATTCCGGGGTGCTGTCAATGCGGTTGTCGAAGGTTTTTCCGAACGGGCAGCCGGTGGGAAGTAGAACGCTTTGGGTGGCGCAGGCGTCGAGGTAGGCGTGCAACTCCTCGTCCACTTTGGTGACAAAGGTGGGGTTGGCCTGCACATTCACCTGGACGGATGTCACACTGCCCGGCTCGCTGATGGGAACGGGTACGTCATCCGCGGCCAAATACGTGGACTCGTGGTCGAAGGTGTAGACGCCGGGAACAAAGACCAGGAACCCGCCAGACTCTTCGGGCTGCGCGTCGGTGTTGAGGTCAACGCCATTAACTCGGAACCGGTCATCGTGGAGCACATTTACCGCGACCGTTCCCAGTGGGGAGCTGTCAAACGCCCAGGTGGAGAACAATCCGAGGAAGGCGCCGGTGTGACGGACCCGGAAGTCGCTTTCGGTGAGCTCGCCGTTCAGCATGTACTCGTAGGTGACGGTGTGTACGCCGTCTGAGCCTGTGGTGTCACGAACTAGATTGACCCCGCTGAGGTCGCCGAGTGCGGAATCGGTGAGAAGGTCGGCGGCGGAATCCTCGGAGGCGACAACCCCGGGTAGTTCAAGGGCCGTTGAGGCGTCCTGACGTGCCAGGGCGTTGAGGTAACTTCCGGCAAATCCGCCCGCACTGAACACCGTGGAGTTCACCACAACGATGGTGATGGCGAAAACACCAATCACCACCGCGAACGCGACGGACCAGTAGATGAGTGCACGCCGCATGCGCTCATCCTAAGCTTTGGGGATGTGGCGTAGCTGACGTACAGGCCGTGCAGCGCAAAGCCGATGCGACTTCACCCGGGTAGCCTGGAGGTGAGACAGACGAACAGTGGAGAGACGACGTGGCCGGATTTACCCTCTCCGCTGAGCAATCAGCGGTATTCGAGGCCATCGAGACGACCCGGGAGAACATCTTTGTTACCGGTCGGGCCGGCACAGGTAAGTCCACTCTGCTCAATCACCTGTCCTGGAACACCTCAAAACAAATTGTCATTTGTGCGCCAACGGGAGTTGCAGCGCTGAATGTGGGTGGCCAGACCATTCACTCGCTGTTCCGCCT
>DASYMY010000167.1:0-2518 GCA_036008825.1 Glaciihabitans sp. | reverse complement strand
CGGCAACTTCATGGAGTGGTTCGACTTCGCTATCTACGGCTACTTCGCTGCCATTATCGGCGCACAGTTTTTCCCGTCTGGTGACCCCACTGCCGAAATGCTGTCGGCACTTGCTGTGTTCGCCGTCGGGTTCATCTCGCGCCCGGTCGGAGCGCTCTTCCTCGGCCCAATGGGGGATAAGTTGGGCCGTAGGACCGTCCTGATCATTACGGTGCTCGGCATGGGCATCATTACGACGCTCATCGGGCTGACGCCATCATACGCAACCATCGGAATCGCCGCTCCGATCCTAATCGTGATCCTGCGCCTGCTGCAGGGCATGATGGTCGGGGGGGAGTGGACAAGCGCCGCCGCGTACATCGGTGAGAGTGCCCCCAAGGGCAAGCGTGCACTGTACGCGAGCCTTATAACTGCGACCGCTGGACTCGCGTTCCTGGTTGGAACGCTCTTCGCAGCACTGCTGACAGCTGTCATGAGCGCGCAGGACCTCGCGAGTTGGGGTTGGCGTGTTCCGTTTATCGCTTCCCTGCTGATGGCACTTATCGCCGTCTACATCCGGCGGAAGCTTGCGGACACCCCCGTTTTCGAAGAGCTGGAACGCAAGCGTGCCAATAACACCGTCGAGGTGACGAGCCGTGGACTCAAGGCGCGCGCCTTTGTCATGACGCTCGCATTCGCTGGCATCTTTGGTGTGAGCCTGTACTACTTCATCACCTACTCAAACAACTACCTCTCCGGGCCCGTTCGCATGCCGCGCATCGACTCGCTCATCGTGACAGGAGCGGCCATGGTGGTGTACGTGATCTTCAACCCGCTGGTCGGTATGGTCGGTGACCGCATCGGCCGGCGCCCCGTGCTCCTGACCGGCGTGATCGGGCTCATCATCTGGTCGGCTCCAGCGTTCCTGCTTATGAGCACCGGCAATCCATTCCTCGCGTTCTTCGGCCTGGCGGTGTTCTCCCTATTTGTCGCCTGCTGCGCAGTCATGAACAACGTACTGCTGGTCGAAGTATTCCCCGCATCCGTCCGTTCGACCGGCTCAGCAATTGGCTACAACATCGCTTACGCGTTACTGGCGGGCCCCGGACCTCTGATCGCCGCTTCGCTCGTGGCTGCCACCGGCCTGTTAGTGTCCCCCGCGTTCTACGTCATCGCAGTGGCGATCCTCGCCCTGGCGGTGCTGTGGCCAATGCTGAAAGAGACCAAAGACGTTGACATTTCCTACGGATAACCTGGCACCCCCTTCACGGGCAAGGAGATAATCATGAGCAAAGTTGCAGTAATCCAAAGCGCTTCCGTGCCGTTCGATGCGGACGCATCAACGACAAAGGCGGAGGGGCTAATAGCCGAAGTGGCAGCTGCCGGTGCAGAACTGGCAGTATTCCCCGAAGCATTCATCGGCGGCTACCCAAAAGGCACGGCGTTCGGCGCTGCCATCGGATACCGTACAGAGCGCGGCCGCGACGAGTATCTGCGTTACAGTAACGGGGCCGTTACGCTGGACGGGCCGGAGGTACGGCGTCTCGTGAACGCTTCATCGGAGCACGGCGTCTTCGTCGTCATCGGCGTGATCGAGCGCTTCGGGAACACGCTGTACTGCACGGCGCTGCTCATTTCCCCCACGTCAGGCCTCGTCGGGAACCACCGTAAGCTCATGCCTACGGCCACGGAGCGACTTGTATGGGGCTACGGCGACGGATCGACCCTCGACATTATGGACACCCCCCTCGGTCGCGTCGGGTCGGTCATATGCTGGGAAAACTACATGCCGCTCATGCGGCAGGCGATGTACGCGAAAGGTGTGCAGCTGTACTGCACCCCGACCGCTGACGATCGGCCAACTTGGCAGGCAACCATGACCCACATCGCCCTTGAGGGCCGCGTGTTCGTACTGTCCGCTTGCCAATATCTAACGCGAGACGCGTTCCCAGCTGACCACCCGTTCGACGTCGAACCGCCGCACGGTGACGTACTCATGCGAGGTGGAAGCGTGATCATTGACCCATTGGGCAAGGTTCTCGCTGGGCCGGTTTTCGACCAAGAAACGATCCTGTTCGCAGACATCGACCTTGAGTCAAAGACAAAATCCCATCTGGACTTCGACTCGGTCGGGCACTACGCACGGCCCGACGTTTTCTCGCTGACGGTCAATACGAGGCCTGCGAACTCGGTGACGTTCACCAACGACCGCTAACACTGGTTCAAGGGCGTGTGACCATTATCTGGCGCACGCCCTTGGTCTATATACGTGTTTTTAGATGCCACGGGCCTAGGACTTGGTGGGGTGCCCTCGTATAGCGCTGGCCCAAGTCGGACGCCTACCCAACTCCTTTGGCGTTCCGTACGGTCCCTTTTCTCCCGCTCCCTCCCTCTCCTTTTTGTCCTTTGCCTCAATTGCGTCTCCAGGTGCTAGGAACATCAACGAAATTGACCGGAAGTGCAAACTGCTGCTGACCCGCGAAAACGCCTAAATCGTCGCGGAACGGGAGTTCTCGCAGCTACTTCTACTCCCGTTGTT
>DASYMY010000166.1:0-3405 GCA_036008825.1 Glaciihabitans sp. | reverse complement strand
GTTCTACTTCGGTAACGCGAAACATCGGGGACTGCGCACAGTTATCGACAACCTGGGTGAGATTGATGCGCGCGAGATCAACTCCATCAAGATCTCTGACGACATCACCCTGCGAATTGGTAAGTACGGCCCCTACCTTGAGGCGCCGACTGATGACCCCGAAACTCCGCGTCGGGTCAACATTCCGCAGGATCTTGCCCCCGATGAGCTGACCGCCGCCAAGGCACAAGAGCTGATCGACGCCCCAATCGTAGGCGACCGCGTTATTGGTGTGAACCCCGAAACAGGCAAGCGTGTTGTTGCCAAGGACGGACGATTTGGTCCGTACATCACCGAGGTTGACCCCGAACCGACCGCCGAAGAGATCGCCGCCGCTGCCGCTGAAGAAGAAGCTGCTGCGAAAGCTCACGCCGAAGCTGCGCTCAAAAAGCCCACCGCTGCGGCGCTCAAGAAGGCAACCGCTGCCGCTGAGGCTGCCGGAACCACGGTTGAAGAAGAACTGATCAAGGCCAAGCGCAAGCCTGCCGCCAAAAAGACCGTTGAGACGAAGGCGCGCACCGCGTCGATCTTCAAGTCGATGGACCTGGCAACCGTTGACCTCGACACCGCCCTCAGGCTGCTGTCGTTGCCCCGAGTTGTCGGAACAGACCCCGAAACCGGGGTTGAGATTCTGGCGCAGAACGGCAAGTTTGGTCCGTACCTCAAAAAGGGCACGGACACTCGCTCGCTCGAGACCGAAGATTTGATCTTCGACATCGACCTGCCCGGTGCCATTGAGCTGTATGCACAGCCCAAGTACGGTGCCCGCAAGGCCAGCAGCGCACTCAAAGAGTTCGAGGCTGACCCCGAAAGTGGCAAGCCGATCAAAATCAAGGACGGACGTTTCGGCGCCTACGTCACCGACGGCATCACCAACGCGACCATTCCGCGCGGTGAAGAGGTCGAAGACATCGACTTCGATCGCGCCGTCGAGATTCTCGCTGACAAGCGCGCCAAGGGACCGGCCAAGCCTCGTGCGAAAGCCCCAGCCAAGCGTGCACCTGCCAAGCGTGCCCCCGCAAAGAAAAAGGCATAGTTGACTGCGGATGCCGCTGTGCCCGGCGGACTCTTTATTACGCTCGAGGGCGGCGACGGATCGGGTAAATCAACCCAGTCGAAGCTGCTCGCCGAGTGGTTGGCGGAGCAGGGTCGCACGATTGTGACCTCGCGCGAGCCCGGCGGCACCGAACTCGGTGTGGAGTTGCGGGAGATCATCCTGCATCGCCGTGGCTACATTGCGCCACGCGCCGAAGCTCTGCTGTACGCCGCGGACCGGGCTCACAACATTGCGACCAAGGTGCGTCCGGCGCTTGAGCGTGGCGAAGTGGTTCTACAAGACCGTTACCTCGACTCGTCCGTCGCCTACCAGGGTGCCGGCCGGGTGCTTGATGGCAATGAGATCCGCGACCTATCGCTCTGGGCCGCCGAAGGGTTGCTGCCCGATCTAACGATTTTGCTCGACCTCGACGAGACCATTGGGCGCACCAGACTCGACGAGTCCCGCACCCAGTACGACCGGTTGGAAGAGGAAAAACAAGACTTCCACGCTCGGGTTCGGCGAGGCTACCTTGACCTCGCCGCGGCGGAACCTGACCGGTTTTTGGTGCTCAACGCGACCGACAGCATCGAGTCGATTGCCGCGGCCATTCGCGCGCGCATCGAACCGCTGCTGTGATCCACAAGATAAACAACACCCGAAATGCTCTGTCCCCCTCTTGAGTGTCAGCGCCATAACTTAGGCTGACCGCATGGATGTTTGGGACGACATGACCGGGCAGGCAGACGCCGTTGCCGTCTTCCGCTCTGCCGCCGACGCGAACACCCACGATGAGGGTATGACGCACTCGTGGTTGATCTCTGGCCCTCCCGGCTCCGGCCGCTCCAACATGGCCTACGCGTTTGCGGCAGCACTGCTCAGTACGGGGACGGATGACGCTGCCACCAAACGCCAGGTTGACGCTCGTACCCACCCCGACTTGGCTGTGCTCGCGACCGAACGCGTGATCATCAGTATTGAAGAGGTGCGCAAGCTCGTGAACACCTCCCAGTTCTCGCCGTCCGTTGGCCGGTACCGGGTCATGGTGATCGAAGACGCCGACCGTATGACCGAGCGCACCTCCAACGTGCTGCTGAAAGCGCTGGAAGAACCACCACCGCGCACGGTGTGGATTTTGTGTGCCCCCAGCGAAGCCGATCTCATCCCCACCATCCGCTCTCGCGTGCGCAGTGTTCGCCTGCGGGTGCCTGCCGTGGACGAGGTGGCCGCACTGATCTCGCGCCGTGACAACGTGGACATCGCTACCGCCACTCGCGCGGCCCGTGAATCGCAGAGCCACATTGGGATGGCGCACCGCCTGGCCACCAACAATGATGCCCGCGCCCGCCGCGAGCAGACTCTACAAATTGCGCTCGGCATACGCACCGTCTCCGACGCCGTCCGTGCGGCAGGCAAACTGCTCGAACTCGCGGGCGAAGACGCCAAAGCGATCACCCTGCAGCGCGACGCCGAAGAGCGCGACAACGCCATGCGCTCGCTCGGGGTGGAGCCCGGTGGCACCATTCCGCCAGCGCTCCGTGCCCAGCTGAAGAACCTCGAAGAAGACCAAAAGCGGCGGGCCACCCGATCCCTGCGCGACGGAATCGACCGCATTATGGTTGACCTGCTCTCGCTCTACCGCGACATCCTTCTGCTGCAGCTCGGCGCCACCACCGAGCTCATCAACCTCAGCATCCACTCCGAGCTGCTCAAAGCGAGCGATCGCGCCACAGCAGCAGGAACACTCACCACCATGGATGCCATCGCGACCGCCCGTCGGCGCATCGACAGCAACGTCAGCCCTGCCCTCGCTCTTGAAGCGATGCTTATTGTGGCGGCCAGGGATATCTCGTCAACGGAGTCACTACGATGAAAAAACGTTCCCTCACCGCCATCGTCGCGGCCCTCGCCCTGGTGCTTCCGCTCAGCGCCTGTTCGGCCTGGTTTGAACCGCCCGTCGCCAACTCTGAGCCGACCGGCGAAGAAGTCGCCGCAGAGCTGGAGCCCTATTACAGCCAGGTTCTCGAGTGGACAGACTGCGGCAACGACATGCAGTGCACCATGGTCGAAGCCCCACTCAGCTGGGCCGACCCTGCCGGCGACACCATCAACCTGTCTCTCGTTCGCCAGCAAGCTACCTCGGGTAATGCCATGGGCTCGCTCCTGGTGAACCCCGGCGGGCCCGGTGGTTCCGGTGTTGACCTCATCAAGGACAGCATTGACTACGCGACCAGTGAGACGTTGCAGCAAAACTTCGACATCGTCGGCTTTGACCCCCGCGGTGTTGGCGAATCCACCCCCGTCTCCTGTTACGACGACCCGGCGCAGAT
>DASYMY010000165.1:0-9039 GCA_036008825.1 Glaciihabitans sp. | reverse complement strand
CACCCGGTGCCAACAGGAACGGGAATACGGCAGCAATAAGCAGCAGTAGCAGGAACAGTGTTGACCCAATTTCGACCGCGGTGGGACGAACTGTGCGGATGAATCTCATACGGTTGCCTCCTGCGCGAGGCGAGGATCGGCCAGGCGTTCCAGGATGTCGGTGGCGACGGTCACCAGGCTGTAGGCAAGGGCGACAACCAGCACGATTCCGCTGACTAGGGGAATGTCTCTTGATTGGACGGCGGAGAGCAGGGTGCGGCCAAGGCCTGGCCGGGCGAAGACGGTTTCGACAACCACAGCCCCACTGATGAGACTGCCAAATGCCCAGCCAGAGAGCCCAATGGCGGGCAGGGCGGCGTGTCGGAGAGCGTGCCGCCACACCACACCGCTCGCCGTTTCGCCGCGCATCTGCGCGGCCAGAGCGAAGGGGGATGACAGTGCGTTGAGGAGGGACTCGCGCATTACTTGCCCGAGGAACCCTGCCAAGGGGATGGCAAGGGTAATTACGGGGAGCACCAGTCCCGCGGCGGTGCGGCCGCTGAGAGGGGGAAGCCAGCCGAGGGTGGTGCTAAAGAGTAGAACCAGAGAGGTAGCCAACCAGAAATGCGGTAGAGCGACCGCTACCACTTCCAGAGCGGAGCCGAGCGCGGAGGCGATCCGACCGGACTGGGCCGACCAGACCGCTACTGCCAACGCGAGGATCCACGCGAGCGCGAGGGAGAGGCAGGCCAATACCAGGGTGTTGGTGAGCTGTTCCGCAATGACCGACGTCACATCTTGGCGCAGCGCATAGGAGGTGCCAAAGTCCAGGCGAACGTAGCGGGCGAGCGTCATCAGATACTGCACCAGCACCGGTTGATCGAGACCGTATTCGGCTCGTGCTGCCGCGAGGGCTTCTTCGCTTGCCTGCGATCCCGGGCCACCGAGCACGGCCTCAGCGGGATCCCCGGGGATCAACCGCAACGCGATGAACGTGAGAGTTGCTGCGGCCCACAACACAATGATCAGGCCGCCCACACGGGCCAGCAGCCAGGTGACCGCGGTTCCCCCGCGGCGCCGAGGCGCCCGGGGGGCCGCGACGAGCGTCACCGATCGAGCCAGGCTTCGGTGAACGTGGGAGTGGAGACGGTGGGAATGGTGCGCAGTCCCTTCACGTCGTTCTGGTACAGGTAGTGGTTCTGCTGGTCATACAGCGGCAGGATGTAGTACCCCTCGAGGATGATCTGCTGTGCTTCACTGTACAAGCGTGCACGCTCGTCCGGGTCGCTGATCTCGGAAGCGGAGATCAACAGGGCGTCCAGCTCAGGGATAGTCACCTTGGCGTGATTGGCGAAATATCCGCTTGGGGCGGGAATGGTGCCGGAGGATTCGAACAGGATGCGCAGCACGTCTGGTCCCACCTTGGTGTATGGCGCGCTCACTAGGTCGTATTCGTTGGCCCCGAGTACCTCGTACCAGCTGGACAGGTCGAGGGGTTCCAGGACAACCTCGAAACCCACCTCTTTTGTGGTGGCCTGGATCTGCTCAAACACCGACTGTTCGGCCGGAATCGACTGGTTGGTGCTGATCGGGAAGTTGACCGTGAGGCGCTCGCCGTCCTTGGTGCGGTAGCCCTCACTGTCAATCGTGGTCCACCCCGCTTCGTCGAGCAGAGCGGCAGCGGCATCCGCATCGTATTCAAACAGTTCTGGGGCGCTGGTTCCGAGTGGTTCAACACTGGATAGAGCCGAGTAGGACCGCTCGGCCGTGCCGAAGTAGAGGCTGGAGACGGCGTCGTCAACGCCGGCGGAGCGGATGAAGGCTTCGCGCACACGTACATCGGCGAACGGTCCCGTGTCGCTGTTAAATTCGATCCGGTTTGAGGCGCCGGGGCGAGGCGAATCGAGTTCGGCTATGGAGTCATCCTGTTCGGCGGAGACGATGGCGTCGGGCTGGGCGTTGTCGATAACGTCGACGTCGCCGGAGGCCAGTGCGGCGTAACGGGTGGCGGCGTCGGGAACAAACCGCCATTCGATGGCGTCGAGGTAGGGGTAGTCGCCGTCCGGGACATCCGCCGGTGGGGAGACATAGTTGTCGTTGCGCTCCAGCGTGACGCTGTTCTGGCGGTCCCATGCGGTGACGATAAAGGGTCCGGTGCCCACCGGGCTTTCACAGTTGACGTCCTTGCCCCGAGCAATCGCGGTGGGGGACTGGATTGCCACCCATGGCTGCGACAACGATTCGAGAAGGGCACTGTCGGGGGAGGAGAGGTTCAGGCGCACCACGGTGTCGCTTACCACGTCAACACTGGCCACTTTGCCCACAGCGAGGTAGCCCGTGGATGAACCCGTTGCCGGGTCAAGAACGTGTTCGATGTTGGTTTTGACTGCCGCAGCGTCGAAAGGGGTTCCGTCGGTGAAGGTGACGTCGTCGCGGAGGGTGAACTCCCAGGAGAGGCCATCTTCGGCTTCTGCCCAGCTGGAGGCCAACCACGGGATAACTGCGCCATCCTTGTCGAGAGAGACGAGAGCCTCCAGGTATTGAGTGGAGACCAGCGCCTGCGGGTAGTTGCCGCCCACGTGAGGGTCGAGGCAGCTCGGTTCAGCGTCTCCGGAGGCGTAGGTCAAGGTGCCGCCGACAACAGGGTCGCTTGATCCGCCGGATTCGGTGCTTGCGGAAGAGCAAGCGGTGAGCATGAGAGCGCTCACGGTAAGTGTTGCCAGGGCAAGCGAGGTGGCGCTGCGGGACATGTAGGGGTGCTCCAGAAACGATCGACACAGAAGTTGGACTCAGTACAACAATACGTCATGAGTGGCTCTCGCGTTCGCAGGTGGAACCGCGAACCCCGGTGGTGGACTGTGCCAGAGTGGAGGTATGGCAGGCGCAATGCACTCATCCGGACGGGGACGGCGTCGTTCGTCGTCTCGGGCCGCCATCGAAGAAGCGGCGGGCGAGCTCTTTCTCGAGAACTCCTATGCGGGCACAACAATCGAGCACATCACGACCCGCGCGGGGGTGTCACGGGCGAGCTTTTTCAACTACTTCAGCGCGAAAAGCGATCTGCTGTGGGGGGACGTGGATGCGTTTGTTGACGAAATTGCCGAGACCCTCGCGGCCCAGCCCGCCACTGTTGCACCAATGGACGCCGTTCGGCACGCCGTAGTGGACGCAGCACGAAATGTGGGTGCAGACAAAATTCCGCTGGCTGTCTCGCAGTGGGAGCTTATGGGAGCACGCGAAGAACTTCTCGCTTCGGGGGTGCCGCGCTATGCCCGGCTGGTTGCTGTAGTCAGCGTGCACTTGCAGAACCGATGCCCCGCCCAGTCGGGCCTGATCATCTCATCCGCGGCGTTTGCGCTCGCCGGAGCTGTCGCGGCCGCAGCCGCGAACTGGTCTGCAGCTGGCCCGTCTCGGGGGAGCCTTGCTGAGGACGTTGACACCGCGGTAAGTCCCGTCTGCGTTGGCTTCGAGCCCGTCCTGCGCTGACACCCTCTCCGGCGCGAAGCGGCGGCGCTTTAGGCTGAGGGTATGCGCAGCTACTATCCGGAGATTGAACCGTACGACACCGGCATGCTCGAGGTGGGGGATGGTCAGCTTCTGGCCTGGGAGGTGTCGGGCAACCCAAACGGCAAACCCGTGGTGTTCCTCCACGGTGGCCCAGGTGGTGCGGTGGCTCCCCGGCATCGGCGGGCGTTTGATCCAGACAAATACCGCATCGTGTTGTTTGACCAGCGTGGTTCAGGCAAAAGCCGTCCGCACGCGAGCGAGGCAGAGTACAACCTGGAGGTCAACACCACCTGGCACCTGGTCGCCGACATCGAGCGCCTGCGTGAGCACTTAGGTATTGACCGCTGGCAGGTGTTCGGAGGCTCCTGGGGCAGCACTCTTGCTCTCGCCTATGCACAGACCCACCCGGAGCGGGTCACCGAGCTGGTGTTGCGCGGCATTTTTACGCTGCGCGAACAGGAACTGAATTGGTTTTACGAAGGACCCGCCGGCCAAATCTTTCCTGAAGTGTGGGAAAAGTACGTCGCCCAGGTTCCCGAGGGCGACCGTGGCAGCTTCATTCAGGCCTATCACCGGCTGCTGAATGATCCCGATCCCGCCGTCCATGAGCCGGCAGCAGTTGCCTGGGCAACCTGGGAGGCCAGCGCCATCACCCTGCTGCCGCAACCCGACGTGGTCGCCCAGTTCTCCGACCCACGATTCGCTCTGGCGTTCGCCCGCATCGAAAACCACTACTTCGTTAACCTCGGCTGGATGGACGACGGCCAGCTCATCCGCAACGCCCACACCCTGGCGCACATCCCCGCCGTGATCGTGCAGGGCCGCTACGACATGTGTACTCCGCCGGTCACCGCATGGGATTTGCACCGTGCCTGGCCGGAGGCCGAGTTTGTGATGGTCGACGACGCCGGGCATTCCTTCGATGAACCCGGAATCCTCTCCGCTTTGATCGACGCAACCGACCGGTTCGGGCAGTAGCAAGCCCCGCACAGCAGACATAGAAATGGCCGCCCGCGACAGCGGACGGCCATTTCTGATGATGCGAGGCTTAGGAGGTTAGTCCGTCGACCCACTCCTGGTTCTCAGAGATCCAGGTTGCAACGATTTCTTCGTACTCGCTGGAGTCAGCTTCGGAGCCGAACATTGCGTTCTGCAGGCCACCGAGGGTGTCGGTGTCCATTTCAAAGTTGCTGATCCACTCAGAGGCCGTGGGGTAGTCGCTCTCGAAGTCGGCGCGTGCGAAGGAGTGGATACCTTCTGCATCACCCAAGGCGCCCTGCGGGTCAGCGAGGTCCTTGATGTCGAAAGCGTCATATGCCCAGTGCGGATGCCACAGCGTGACGGCAATGTTCTCACCGGATTCCTCGGCGGCGGTCAGCTCGGTGAGCATGGCAGCCGTTGACGAGGTTTCGAGGGTCCAGTCGTCCAAGCCGTAGCCGGGGATAACTGCGTCCTGGGTCAGGCCGGTCAGGCCTGCGCCGGGCTCGATGCCAACAATACGGCTGCCAAACAGCTCAGCGTTGGCGGCGAGGTCTTCGAGCGACTCAACGGGAGCATCAGCGTTGACCGCGATGTTGTTGGTTGCTTCGTTGTTCCAGGTGCCGAGGTCAACGATCTCGTCGCCGTAGGACTCGAGGTAGCTTTCGTGGGTAACGGGCAGCCAGACGTCAAGGTTGACGTCGTAGTCGCCGGAGGCGAGTCCTTCAAAGCCGGTGACAACTTCGGCGTACTCGAGCTCGACGTTGTAGCCCTCTTCTTCAAGAACAGCCTGCCAGAGGTAGCTGACAGCTTCGCCCTCGGGCCAACCATTGAAGACGGCAACGGTGATGTCCTGCTGGTCGCCATTGTCGAGTGCTTCGGTGGGCTCCGAAGAGCAGCCGGCGAGAGCGACGAGACCCGCGGCGGCGGTGACGGCAAGTGCGGATTTCAGTGACTTCTTCATAGATTCCTTACTGTTGCTGTGTTGTGGTGCGTGGTGCTGAATGGACGGTCAGATAAATCAGGAGGCCGGAACGGCGACGCGAGCGGGCCGTCCGAACAGGGAGCGCAGGGTGCGGCGTTTACCGCCGAGCGCTCCGGAGAGTCGGTCGAGGAAGATGGCGATGATGACAACCGAGATTCCCGCTTCCGCTCCGAGGGCAACGTCAATGCGGCTGAGAGCCTGGACGACGTCGGAGCCAAGGCCACCGGCGCCAACCATTCCGGCGATAACCACCATCGAAAGGGACAGCATGATGACCTGGTTGACACCGGCCATGATGGTGGGCAGTGCCAAGGGCAGCTGAATTTGACGGAGGATGCGCCACGGCGATGAGCCAAAGGCGTGTCCGGCTTCAACCACTTCGCTGTCGACACCGCGGATACCGAGCTCGGTGAGACGAACGCCGGGTGCCATCGCGAAAATGACGGTGGCGACGATCCCGGGCACAACACCAATGCGGAACAGGATCAGCGCGGGTACGAGGTACACGAACGCCGGCATGGTCTGCATAAAGTCGAGCACGGGGCGCAGGATTGCTGAGGCGACGTTCGAGCGTGCGGCGAGAATTCCCAGCGGAACGCTGATGGCGACCGCAATGGCGCTGGCGACAAGCACAAGCGCCAAGCTCTCCATGGCGTTTTCCCACTGGTTCACACCCACGATGACAAGTAGACCGAGAGCGGATCCCAGGGCGAACTTCCACCCCTTCACAAGGAACGCGATGATGACGGCGATGAGGATGATGACCCAGTACTGCGGGGTGATCAACACATATTCAACGGCGTCATACAGTGCGGCGAACAGGAAGCGGATGAAGTCGAAGACGGGACGGAATGTCGTCGTCAGAATCTCAATGCCGCTTTCGGCCCACTGGCCGAGCGGGATGCGGAAGTCGTTCATTTGAGGGCTCCCTCGGGGTCAGTGGCCGATTCCAGCGGGTTTGCCGCGTCGCCGTAAGCAAGCGCGCCATCCAGCTCGGCGTTCGGGATGACCGACACCGGCTCGATGACCGCCATGGGGGAGGTGTTTGTTGGCACGTTGCCGAGAGCGGCAAGCAGGGTCACTCGTGGGATAACACCCAACAGCCGACGCTTCTCGTCGACAACGGCAATGGGCAGCGGCGATTCGACGGCGTACTCGAAAAGGTCAACCAGCGAGGCGTCGGGGGAGACGGCGGCGTGGTCCTTGTTGACAATGCGGGCGAGGTCGGTGTCGTTGTTTTTGACCTGGCGCATAACGTGAGAGTCGCGTACAACGCCGAGCAGGGTGCGGTCGCGCCCGAGAACAAACGCGGCACCGGCTTGAAGATCGCGCATCACACGAAGGGCGCCACGTGGGCCAACGCTGAGCGGGATAACAGCGCGTGCTGGTTCCATCACACTCGCTGCGGTCAGTACGCGGGCGCGGTCAACGTCCTGCACAAACTGGGCAACGTAGTCGTTGGCCGGATCGGTGAGGATGTCTTCCGGGGTGCCGATCTGCACAATTCGGCCGTCTCGCATAACCGCGATGCGATCACCCAAGAACATGGCCTCGTTGAGGTCGTGGGTGATGAAGATGATGGTTTTGCCGAGTTCAGCCTGAAGCTCCAGCAGCTGTTCCTGCATTTCGCGGCGAATCAGCGGGTCAAGGGCGGAGAACGCCTCGTCCATCAGGAGGATGTCGGTTTCGGACACCAAAGCGCGGGCGAGCCCAACACGCTGCTGCATTCCACCGGAAAGTTCGGACGGGTATTTGTCGGCCCAGCCGTCGAGCCCAACAATTTTGACGACCTTACGGGCGCGTTCGAGGCGTTCGGCTTTGCCAACACCCTGCACTTCAAGTCCGTATGCGGCGTTGTCGAGAACGGTGCGGTGTGGGAACAGCGCAAAGTGCTGGAACACCATGGAAACGTGCTGCTGCCGAACCTCGCGCAGACGAGCGGGGGACACCCCAGAAATATCGGTGCCTGCGATGGTGACGCTGCCCGAAGTGGGTTCTAACAATCCGTTGAGCATACGGATGAGAGTGGACTTACCCGAGCCCGAGAGGCCCATCACTACAAAGATCTCGCCCTTTTTGACATCGAAAGACGCGTCAATGACGGCGGCAGTCTCCGTTGTACCGAGCTCGGCGCGGGTGGCGCCTTGCTCAAGCTTTTTTACGGCATCTTTGGGTCGTCGGCCGAATACTTTGTAAATATTCTTTACCGACACTGAAGTGGTGCTGGTCACGTTTTCCTTTTGCCAGACCGCGCGGCATCACGCACACAGCGGCTGGTTTGTTTCGCGGTCGGGTCGGGAGAGCATGCGTGACACGAGTAGATCAAGCGGCGGCACAACACGGGGCCAGCGGCGATCAAGAGCGTTCACGAAGCAGTCATGGGACTGCGTTGCTCACCGGACCATACGCCTCTCCCCACATCCCTTTCGGAAGGCGTGGAGGCCGCGGCCTTGGTGAATCGTTCAGAGCAACCTTAGCGACACATGTCACTTTCTCGCTAATGTCAACCCCCACTGATCCGTGCAAAACGTGGGGTATAAGGCTGCCCACTGAGCCCCTGACCAGTAGTTAACAGGGATCGACTCCGTTGCAGTTTCGTTACAGACGGCGGGCCGCGCACAGGGGTATCCGCTTGGTATTGGTTCGCTGTTGTGGCTGTTCGAGTGGAGCAAACACGAATCGAACCGAGTGGCGGGGGATGGGCTAAACTGGCCGGAACAACACCGATCCGGCCATCACCGGGGAGTTTTTGGAAGAACGGCGAATGTGGTCCACCGTGACCGTGTTTGCTCAGTAGAACCAGACGGGGCTGGCCCGTTATCGCCAATGAATAAGCGGTCTTGCTCCGATTAGTTTTCGGTAACAGACAAGCGGGGTGGTACCGCGGCACTGGGTCCTTTGGGCCGGTGGCGTCCTCGTCCAGATATCACCGTGACCTGGAGAGACATGTCGTACCCCCGCAATTCACCGGCTGAGCCGGGCAGCTCTTTTGGTGTTGCCGCATCCCCCAACTTCCCGAAGATCGAAGAGAAGATTCTCGATTTCTGGAAGAAGGACGGGGTTTTCCAGGCGTCCATTGATGCTCGCGCCGGTGCAGAAGAATGGGTGTTCTACGACGGTCCTCCCTTCGCTAACGGTCTTCCGCACTATGGGCACCTGCTGACCGGCTACGCCAAAGACCTCTTTCCGCGTTACCAGACCATGCGCGGAAAGCAGGTGCACCGCCGTTTCGGGTGGGACACCCACGGCCTGCCCGCCGAGCTGGAGGCTATGCGCCAGCTGGGTATCACCGAAAAACGCCAGATCGAAGAGATGGGCATCGCCACCTTCAACGCGAAGGCCCGCGAATCTGTTCTTGAGTACACCGCGGAGTGGGAAGAGTACGTCACCCGCCAGGCCCGCTGGGTGGACTTCGAAAACGACTACAAAACCCTCGACGTCAACTTTATGGAGTCCGTTATCTGGGCGTTCAAACAGTTGCACACCAAAAACCTTGCTTACGAAGGCTTCCGTGTGCTGCCGTACTGCTGGCATGACGAAACACCGCTGTCGAACCACGAGCTGCGGATGGACGACGACGTCTACAAGAT
>DASYMY010000164.1:0-4265 GCA_036008825.1 Glaciihabitans sp. | reverse complement strand
ATCGTTCACCAAACAAAGTGTCGAAGACACGATCAGCGCCGTTGATTTGGAACAGGCGCAAGCCATAGTGGATCGATTAGCCGATGCCAGTACGCAGTAAACCCGCCCCGTCGCCCGCTCAGGACGACGCGAGCGCCCGCCAAAGCTTCACAACAAGCATCCGAATCAAGCTGCGGGTGCCAGCGCGTCAGCGCAACCTTGAGCTTGTTTTGATCCTGTTCGCTCTGGTCATCGACGCGGGCGCCATCATGCTCGTGCAGCTCGGCGCGCTCGGCACTATCGACACCACCCTGCTGACCGTAATGGCACCGCTCGCCTTCCTCACCCTGGTGATGCACGTCACTTTGCGCGTTGTCGCCCGAGAAGCCGATCCCCTGATCTTGCCCATCATTACGGTCCTCAACGGCCTCGGCATTGCCATGATCTACCGGCTCGACATTGCCGAGGGTCAAGATGGCTGGAACAGTGCCGGAATCCGCCAAATGGTGTGGACGGCGCTGGCCATGATCATTGCGATCGCCGTGGTCATCGTCATCCGCAATCATCGTGTTCTGCAGCGCTACCGCTACATCGCAATGTTCAGCGGAATCGTGCTGCTTTTGCTGCCCATGCTGCCCATCATCGGGTCCACTGTGAACGGTGCACGCCTGTGGATTGCGATTGGTCCGTTCTCGTTCCAACCGGGTGAGCTGGGCAAGATTGCCCTCGCAATCTTCTTTGCCGGCTACTTGGTCACCGCACGGGACTCGCTGTCGATGGTGGGCCGCAAATTTATGGGAATGACCTTCCCTCGGGCGCGCGACCTCGGACCCATCGTTGTGGTCTTTTTCGCCTCCATGGCGGTGCTGATCTTCCAGCGCGACCTCGGAACTTCTCTGCTCTACTTCGGCCTGTTCCTCGTGATGATTTACGTTGCGACGGGACGCGCAAGCTGGATCGTTCTCGGTCTCAGCATGTTCCTCATCGGCGGCCTGTTCGCCTACCAAACGCTGTCGTACGTCAACGGTCGTGTGCACGCCTGGCTCAACCCGTTTGATCCCCAGAACTACGAGCAGGGTGGCGGAAGCTACCAACTCGTCACTGGACTGTTCGGATTTGCCCACGGTGGTTTGGTGGGCACCGGGCTGGGTTCCGGCCGTCCTGACCTGATTCCGCTCGCGGAAAGCGACTACATCATTCCCGCCCTGGGTGAAGAACTGGGTCTCGTTGGCCTTTTCGCCATCCTCGCCCTTTACCTCCTGTTTGTGTCGCGCGGCTTCCGTATTGCCTTCTCCGGGCAGGACGACTTCGGACGCCTCCTCGGCGTCGGACTGTCGTTTGTTATTGCCCTGCAGGTCTTTATCGTGATTGGCGGAGTTACCCGAGTCATCCCGTTGACAGGTCTGACTACCCCGTTCTTGGCGGCAGGAGGGTCCTCCCTCGTGGCCAACTGGATCATTGCGGCGCTACTCCTGCGTTTGTCCGACACCGTACGTAACCAACCAAGGGCGGTGATTGAGTCATGAACAAAGAACTACGCCGCGTGAGCACAGTGGTGCTACTCATGTTCGTTGCGCTGTTCGTGTCCACGTCGATCATTCAGGTGTTCGCCGTTGATGAGTTGAACGCCGACGGGCGAAACGTTCGTACCCTGTACGATTCCTATTCCGCTGAGCGGGGCCCCATCCTGGTCGACGGCGAACCGATCGCCGAATCGATCCCGGTTGATGACGAATACGAGTACCAGCGTGTGTACAACAACGCACTTTTGTATGCGAACATCACCGGGTACTTCACTCTCAACCAGGCCAACCCTGGTATCGAAGGTGCGCTGAACGATTACCTCAGCGGCACGGCGAACGAGCAGTTCTTCGACAACCTCACCAGCATCGTGACCGGACAGAATCCCAAAGGCGCCGCGGTTGAGTTGACCATCGACCCCGTTGTTCAACAGGCCGCATGGGATGCCCTCGGCGACCAGCGTGGCTCGGTCGTGGCGATCAAGCCAGACACGGGTGAGATCATCGCGATGGTCTCCAAGCCCAGTTTTGACCCCAACCTGCTCTCAACCCACGACAGCGCGGCCTTCTACGACGCGTACAACGCGCTTTCTGAAGACCCCACAACACCTCTGATTAACCGGGCAATTGCCGGTGACTTGTACCACCCGGGGTCGGTGTTCAAGGTCCTGATGACCTCCGCCGCCATCGACAGCGGCTCGTACACTGCCGATAGCGCCTTCCCGAACCCGGCCTCGCTGACTCTCCCGCAAAGCTCATCCGTGATCTCCAACTCGTCGGGTGGCACGTGCGGCTCAGGAGACGAAGCCACTATCGCCACAGCTTTTCGCTTGAGCTGCAACATTCCCTTTGCGGAACTCGGCCAAGCGCTTGGTGCTGACGTCATCGACGACTACACCTCACGGTTCGGTTACGGCGATGAGCTGTCGATCCCGCTTCGGGTTACCCCCAGCGTCTTCCCGATGGACGAGGTCTCCGAAAGTGAAGCTCAGCTGATGCTCGCCTCCTTTGGGCAGGCAAGCACTCGAGTCACCCCACTACAAATCGCGATGGTCTCAGCAGCGGTAGCCAATGGAGGTGTGCTGATGCAGCCCAACCTCGTCGAAAGCATCACCGCGCCCGACCTCACGGAAAGTGAGTCATTTCAACCCGAGGTGTATAACACCCCGATCAGCACCGATACCGCAACCGAAATGACACGTTTGATGGTGTCGAACGTGAGCCAGGGCGCTGCGAGCAATGCAAGAATAAATGGGGTCGACGTCGCCGGCAAGACCGGCACAGCCGAGAACGGGGTCGACGACCCGTACACTCTCTGGTTCACCGGTTTCGCACCGGCAAATGACCCTGAGGTTGCCGTTGCAGTAGTCGTCGAAAACGGGGGCGGACAGGGGCAGTCCTCTTTCGGTAACGCTGTTGCCGCTCCAATCGCAAAAGAAGTCCTAGAGGCGGTGCTAAACAAATGAGACCCACCAGTGGCCTCACTTTCGGGGGCAGATACCAGCTGTCCAGTCGCGTTGCTATTGGCGGCATGGGCGAAGTCTGGCAAGCAACCGACCTTGTAATTGGGCGTACCGTCGCCATCAAGATTCTTAAGGACGAGTATCTGGGAGACCCCGGTTTCCTCGAACGCTTCCGCGCAGAAGCGCGGCACGCCGCGCTGGTAAATCATGAGGGCATCGCCAATGTCTTCGACTACGGCGAAGAAGAAGGCAGTGCCTTCCTCGTTATGGAACTGGTTCCTGGCGAGGCTCTCAGCACGATCCTTGAGCGCGAGCGAGTGCTGTCCACCGACCGTGTTCTCGATATCGTCGCGCAGACCGCCAACGCATTGCACGCCGCGCACTCTGCTGGCCTGGTTCACCGAGACATCAAACCGGGCAACCTGCTGATCACACCAGACGGCAAAGTCAAAATCACCGACTTTGGTATCGCCCGTATCGCCGACCAGGTTCCTCTTACCGCAACCGGCCAGGTCATGGGAACGGTGCAATACCTTTCTCCTGAGCAGGCCAGTGGGCACCCCGCCTCTCCCACAACTGATATTTACTCCCTCGGTATCGTCGCCTACGAAGCGCTTGCTGGACGACGTCCGTTCACCGGTGAATCGCAAGTTGCTATTGCGATGGCGCAGATCAACGAAGCACCACCCGAGCTTCCAGTGACTATCTCCGAGCCCGTTCGAAACCTCGTTTATTCCTGCATCGCAAAGAACCCGGCCGACCGTCCCGCTAGTGCGGCACACTTGGCGCGGGCCTCGCAGGCCCTCCGTCGTGGCGATGTTGCCGGCGCGGTCTCATCCGTTCCTGCCGTTGTAGGCAACAGCTCTCTTGCCGCTCTGGCAGGGCCCAACTACGGCAACCCCACATCAGCAACACGGATGATGCCGTCGACGGCCGCATTGCCCACAGCTGCGGTCGCTCAGACAAAGCCCAAGCGGAATCCGTGGACGTGGTGGTTAATCGCACTTATCGTTGTGCTGCTTGTGGTGCTTGCGGGAATTGTGATCGCTCTCGTTGTCCCACCCGACCCCGATTCTGCGGTTGCACCTACGACGTCACAATCGGCCTCACCAACACCATCCCCAACTCCCACCGAAGAGGCCCCGGTGGAAACCGAAGCGCCTGCTGAACCAACTCGGGTGAGTATCACTAAAGGTCAGTTCGTCGACCTGACCCGCGAGGAAGTAGAACAGCAACTCGCCGCCCTCAATTTGGGTTTCGACGACCAGGACGGTGCAACAGCGCCCTCGGAGGGTGATGTTGG
>DASYMY010000163.1:0-3888 GCA_036008825.1 Glaciihabitans sp. | reverse complement strand
GGCCCCGCCCACAACAAGGTTTGGAAGACCAGAAACACCACACCGATCCAGGCAACAGCGTGACGCCGTCGGGTGGAGGTAATTGTCATTAGGGTGCCAACGGCGGCAATGTACCAGGTGCCGTACCCGTAGTTGTCTTGCCCAGGCGCCAACGCTCGAGTGACCAAGAGTGGGATGGCGACCACAACCGCCAGGTTGAATCCCGCCACCCAGAGCGGCATTTTGCTTGGACCAAACGGGATCAGGCTGAGCACGGTAGCCACAAAATACATGGCCATGGCCACAATTACCGGGGTGACGTTCAGCGGGATGCCTTGAATGAGTGAGTACGCAGCCAGCAGCAGGTGGTAACCCGAGAAGAGGGCGGCCATGCTGACAATCAAATACCGGGGAACACCAATTCTCATCGTGCTGTCCCATCCGCGGTAACGTCAGAAATGGGAGCCGTCTGAGTCACACCATATGAGGGGGTGGCGCGGCTCTCGGGCGAAGGCCATCGGATCACGACGGTGGTGCCCCGCCCCACAGCGCTGTCGATCGTCGCCAAACCGCCCGCGTTAGCAACCCGGTCAATGATGGACACCCGCACGCCCAACCGTTCGATCGGCACAGCGGCGATGTCGAAGCCGACACCGTTATCGCCCATCTCCACCTGGATGCCGTCAATTCCAACCCCATAGATACTCAACCAGCGGTGCACATCGTCAGACTTTCCCGCGTGCTGAAGGCTGTTCACCATGGCCTGCATGGCCGCGGAATACACCGCTTCCGCCGCCTGAATGGGCATCGATCGCGGTCCAATATCCCGCAACCGCAGCTCCATCGGGGATGACATTCCGTTGGCGGCATCCTGAATTCGACGGGCGACATCCCGAAGACGAACCGTTGTGCCATCGTCCGGGCCGATTGTGGCTGCGGAGTGCAGATGGTCGATCGCGTTTGCCGCGTTACGCGCCGATAACGCCATCGCCTCCGGCGTGTATGCGCGGGCAGCCGTCAACAACGTGGTGAGCACGCTGTCGTGCACAATGGCATCAACTTGAACCCGCTCAACCTCGGTCGCATGCTGGCGAACAGCGTGCCCATACCGGTCGAGGGCTGTCGCCTGCGCAGAATCTACCGAAGCGGCAGCTTGACGCAGCATGGTGACAATAATCATGACAGCGCCGCCGAGAATGATGGCGTAAATCACGTCAAAAGTACTCTGCACGGGCGACACACTGCCCCCGGCCGGAGTCAGCCGCAGCACACCGTAAATAACGGGCACGACAAACAGATATGCGGTGGCAACCCACGTCGAGAAGCCGATAGCCGCTGTCGCCGTCGCCACGGTAAGAAGTGAATACAGCCAGTGGTTGGTGGACGATGACACCAACGCCGGATCAATAACCGCGCTTGGCCAACTCAGCAGTGCGATCAAATAGATAGCGGATGCCACACCGTGCGCGGCCCGCACCCCACGTCGCACGAGCGACGCGATCAGAGCAACAATCAGGCTGGCAAATACAGCGGTAACCGCCACGGCATTCCACCCCGGCTGTGCCAACGGCATCTGCGAGAGCACGGCGGGAACCGTTTGCGCCCCAAACACAATGCCGAACACGGCGACGGAGCGCGAGATGATGGCCTCGACCTGCCGGCGGCTGATCGGATTGCGGGCCTGTTTGCCCGGAGGGGCTGGGCGGATATCAGCCGCGCTAGTTGTTGCCATCGCTGCCGTCCGGGTCGAGCCCCGGAAGAATTCCGTCCTCAACCGCTCGACGAAGCAGATCCACCTTGGTGGGTGCCGGTCGACCAACCTCAACGTACTTAACACGAATCCGGTCGAGGTACTCGCGCGCTGTTGAGTACCCGATGCCCAGCTGCTGTGCCGCCAGTTTCAGCGGAAGACCCGAGGCGTACAGGTGAAGGATTTCGCGTTCGCGACGCCCTAGCTGTGCTTTGGCGAAATCGCGGTCGGCATCAATGGCGGATGCCCACTCCAAGTTGTTCAGCACTTCCCCTCGGGCAACCGAGGCTGCTGCGGCAATAACGGTACGGGTTGCCGACGACTTGGGGATAACACCGGCCGCTCCGGCGGCGAGCGCTTCACGCACACTGGCAACACGATCGGCGATGCTGTGCACCAGAACGGCCGATCCGGTGGCTTGTACCCGCTTGACGTTGTCAGTGACGGTCGAGCCATCTCCGAGAGAGAGGTCGAGAACAACAACGTCCACTTCGCGCCCGTTTAGTCCGTCGACCAGTTCCTGCACGGTGGCGGCGGCCAGGACAAACTGGTAGCCCTCATCCGTGAATGCGGTCTTGAGCCCCAGGCGGACAGATTCGTGGTCGTCAACAACGGCAACACGGACCGCTGCGGGAACATTCGACCCTGGATGTGGAGAAATACCGTTGGGTACTGTCTCAGCCACGTTTAACCCGTCTCTTATGGTGCGCGAAACACAAAATCTGCCCCAATCGTACCGGCAGTCACAGTCGAGCGAGAATGCCGACAGCCTCAACGTGATGCGTATTTGGGAATAAGTCAAATGCGCGCAGCGAGGTTAGTCCGTAACCGTGCTCGGCGAAGATGGCAACATCGCGGGAGAAGGCCACCGGATCGCAGGCGACATACACCAGTTGCGCCACCTCAAGAGAGGTAAGCGCCTCGACAACCTGGCGACCAGCACCCGCTCGGGGCGGGTCGAGAACAACGGTTGCCTTCCGTAGGCGGGCGCGTTCAGACTCGCTTGCGGTGGCGGCGAGTTTGGCAATCCACCGTTCGACCCGCGCCGTGACGGCCTGAGCCCCGACCCAATCGGAAAGGTTAGCGCCGGCGTGTTCGGTTGCCGCCGCGTCGGACTCGACCGAGGTAATACGAACGGTGCTGCCAAATCGGTCACCAACGGCGGCCGCAAGCAAACCAACTCCGCCGTACAGGTCGAGGTTGTCGGCTTTGGGGTCGAACAGTGCGTCATCAATACCGGACTGCACGGCTTCGGTGAGCGTTGCCGCGGCGTGACGGTGAACCTGCCAGAACCCGCCGTCGTTGAGCTGAAACTGTCGCTCCCCCACCATCTCGCGAATGACAATGGGTTTCTGCTTCCCAATGATTAGCCGAGCCCCACCGCCAGAGGTTTCGATGACGTCAATGCTCTCTTCGCCTTTAAAGCGGTCAGTCAGCGGCGCTGCTTCCTCAACCGCGGCGGTTGCCAGCGGGAGGTCAGAGACTTCAATAACGTTGTGGGACCTGGCCGCGTATGGGCCAGGGCGACCGCCCGCGTCGACGTGCAATTTGAGTCGGGTGCGCCACCGCGTCCCGTCCGCTTCGCCCGGGATGGCTTCAACGGCGACGTCGGACTCCAGCCCGGCCATCCGCTTGAGCGAATCCGCGAGCACTTGACGCTTCAGTTCGCGTTGGTGGGTGATCTCGATGTGACCAAATTCGGCGCCACCCGCTCGCTCCGACGGCGCACGGTCAACGCTGGCCGCGCCCCAAATGTGGTCCTGACGGTGCTCGCTCGGCTGAATCACGCGAACGGTCTCGGCACGCCAGAACGACTTCTTCGAGTCCTCCGTTATTTGAGCGAGCACTCGCTCCCCCGGAATCGCGTCGCTGACAAAAATCACCCGCCCGTCATGGCGCGCGACGGAAATTCCGCCGTGCGCAACGTTGGTAACCTCAAGCTCGAGCTGTCGTCCCTGCATTTCACCCATCCCTCGAGCATAGGAGGCCGCAGTGCGGTTGTATCTCGCTTCTACTTCTCCCGCGCGTCTTGCCACCCTCCGAGCCGCAGGAATCGAACCGATTTTGCTCCCGTCGTTTGTCGACGAAGATGCGGCAGTGGAGGCGGCGACCGCGGCGGCGCGAGAAGAGGGCCGACTCAGCGCAGATGGCACCTTGCT
>DASYMY010000162.1:0-1887 GCA_036008825.1 Glaciihabitans sp. | reverse complement strand
GATCTACACATTGCCGAAAATGACTTCGGATTTCCTATGCCCTCCGTACTGGGCCACGAGATCGCCGGCGTCGTCGAGGCGATCGGACCAGATGTGAGTGAGTTTGCTGTTGGAGATCACGTTGTTGGGTGCCTGGTGAGTCATTGTGGGCACTGCGACAAGTGCCAATCGGGTCGGTCGTTTATGTGCCGGAACGCTTCGGAAACACAGCGCGGTGCCGACCAGCCACCACGACTCACCCGCGACGGGGCGCCGGTCACCCAGTTTTCCGAACTCGGAGGGTTCGCTGAATACTCCCTCGCCCACGAGAACAACCTTGTTGCCGTTAGCCCCCAAATTCCTTTTGATAAGGCTGCTCTGCTTGGCTGCGGTGTTGTCACCGGCGCCGGTGCTGTGATCAACACGGCTGCAGTGCGGGTTGGTGACACTGTTGCAGTCATCGGCTGTGGCGGTGTGGGGCTCAGCGCAATTCAGGGTGCTGCCATCGCGGGCGCTCGCCGCATCATCGCCATCGACCTGCAGCCCGCCAAACTGGAGCTAGCACTCAAGTTCGGAGCGACTGACACGGTCAACCCTGCCGACGGCGACGTTGTTGAACAGGTCAAAGCACTGACCGGCGGCGACGGTGTGAATCACTCCTTCGAAGTCATCGGCCTAAAAATCACCGCCATGCAGGCTCTGCAGGTGCTCGCTAAGGGCGGCGGTGCGTACCTGATTGGAATGCAAAAACCCGGCACCATTCTCGAGATCGATCCCTTCGGAGAACTGCTTATGGAGCAGAAAAGCATCCGCGGTGTCTACATGGGTTCCACAAATTTCAAGCTCGATATTCCGCTGTATGCCGACCTGTACCTGCAGGGACGGTTCAACCTCGACGACCTTGTCTCGCAGACCATCACGTTGGACGAGATCAACGAGGGGTACGACGACCTTCGTAAGGGCGAAGTCGCCCGATCCGTCATCACCTTCTAGGCCATTGCCCGCGGACGCCCGCTCGAGGAGCGCGGGCGTCCGCTGCGGACGGATTCGATGGGGGAAATCTCTACACTGGAACTATG
Source organism: Glaciihabitans sp. (assembly GCA_036008825.1). Lineage (GTDB taxonomy): Bacteria > Actinomycetota > Actinomycetes > Actinomycetales > Microbacteriaceae > Glaciihabitans. The sequence goes on along the minus strand of DASYMY010000162.1, from coordinate 829 downwards.
CGCATCCACATCGCGACCGATCATGCTGGCCTTGACTTCAGTGAGGACCTGCAGCAGCATCTCGCGGCAGCCGGACACGAGGTCATCAATCACGGACCAACCGAGTACGACGCTTTGGATGACTACCCCAGCTTCTGTATCAACGCGGCACGTGCCGTTGTTGTTGACCAGACTGCCGGTATCGAGGCGCTCGGCGTTGTTTTTGGCGGCTCCGGCAACGGAGAACAGATTGCCGCTAACAAAGTTGTCGGAATTCGCGCCGCACTCGTCTGGAACGTCTCAACTGCGACCCTGGCGCGAGAGCACAACAACGCCAATGTGATCTCTATTGGTGCCAGACAGCACAGCGTTGACGAGGCAAAACTCTTTATCGACACCTTTATTGGTACTCCCTTTCCGGGTGAGGAGCGCCACGCACGCCGGATCGCTCAACTCGCTGAATATGAGACCACGGGCCTTATCGCCGGACGCGAAATAAACTAGGTATGCCCGAAGGACACTCCGTCCACCGAATTGCGCGCCAGTTCGCGTTGCATTTTGTGGGCCATTCGGTCGCGGTGTCGTCACCGCAAGGTCGATTCGCCGCTGGCGCAAGTGAACTGGACGGGCGCACCATAACCGCGGCGAAAGCGCTCGGCAAACAAATGTTTCTCGAGTTCGACCACGAGCTGTGGTTACGTGTGCACCTGGGTATGTATGGTGCGTGGGACTTCGCTGGCGACATTACGGCCGACGCGACCATGGCATCCGCTAATGGACGAATGGGTCAGACCAATCAACGCGGCACCGTAGTTGCCGACAAAGCGGGGCAAAACGGGGAGAACGAAGA